>JBGQDD010000317.1:0-4493 GCA_041495665.1 Candidatus Acidiferrum sp. | reverse complement strand
GACGGATTTGACCGGCGCGGACCTTTCCGGCGTCGACCTCTCCACCACGCTGATGCCGAAAGGCTTTTCATCGGCGCAAGCCGCAAAGAAGAGCGCCTAGAGCCAGTTTTGATCGCTAGTGGATAGCAATCCGCGTTCTAGCGTGGTAGCCTCTCGCGGAAGAAAACGAACCCCTTCGTGAGTCCTGTGGCCACCCCCGTCACCCAACTCGACCGCTCGACTGTACGCGAACGCGTGCTGGATGTAATCCGTGGCCTGCTCGATGAGCTGGGCAGCCAGGGCGCGCTGCCGATGCTCAACGCCGCCTCGCAACTCGACCGCGACTTGGGTCTGGGCAGCCTGGAGCGTGTGGAGCTGCTGGCGCGGCTGGAAACGGCATTCAACATGCGTCTGCCCGACCGCGTCGCGTCCGAGGCCAACACTCCGGAGGATCTGGCGCGCGCGATCCTGACCGCTCCGGGAACAAACGTGGAGGACGAGGAAGCCGGCTCCGCGTTGCGGGCTTCGGTGACGGTTCAGAAGCTGCACCGCGAAGCCACGGACGCGGGAGTCTTCTCCACCGAAACTCTCATCGATGTACTGCGGTATCGCGCGGCGCATGACGCCGAGCGTGCCCACCTGCTGATCACCGAGGATGGTGATGCCGGCGATCGCAGCTTTACGCTGACCTTCGGCGAGCTTTACGCCTCAGGGAACCGCTGCGCCGCGGAGTTGGCGCGGCGCGGTGTGCCCGCGGGCGGACGCGTAGCGCTGATGCTGCCGACTTCGCGGGCCTTCTTCGTATCCTACGTAGGGATTCTTCTTGCAGGCGCGATTCCGGTCCCCATCTACCCGCCGTTTCGCGCGGACCGCATCGAGGAATACGCCGCGCGGCAATCGGCGATCCTGAACAACGCGGAAGTTTGTTTGCTCCTGACTTTCCGCCGCGCCGAAGCCGTTGCCAAATTGCTGCGGCCCCGCGTGCGTTCGCTCTCGGGCGTCGCGGACGCGGAGAAACTGATCGAAGCGGCGGACAAAGCTCGGCCCCCATCGCCCGGCGCACTGCCGTTGCACGTCACCGGAAGCCGCGCGCGCCAGGGTAGCGACATCGCCCTGTTGCAGTACACCTCCGGTTCCACGGGCGACCCCAAAGGCGTCATGCTGACGCACGCCAACCTGCTCGCCAACATGCGCGCCATCGGCGACGCGCTCCAGCTCGGGCCGCATGACGTTGGCATCAGTTGGCTCCCGCTGTACCACGACATGGGTTTGATTGGCGCCTGGCTCACGCTGCTGCAGTTCGGCACGCCCTTGGTGGTGATGTCTCCACTGGCGTTCTTGACGCGCCCGGAGCGTTGGCTTCAGGCCTTTCACAAACATGGCGGAACGATCTCGGCCGCGCCGAATTTTGCTTATGAACTCTGCGTCCGCAAGATCGCCGACAAAGACATCAAGGGCATCGATCTCAGCTCCTGGCGCGCGGCGCTGAATGGCGCCGAGCCGGTGAATCCCGAGACGCTCGAGCGTTTTGCGGAGCGGTTCGCAAGTTACGGCTTCCGCCGCGCAGCGCAGCTCCCCGTCTACGGTCTGGCGGAGGCTGCTCTTGGAGTCACCATCCCGCCGCTGAATCGCGGCCCGCTGATCGATCGCGTCGAACGCGAGACGTTTACGGCGCAAGGACGCGCGGTGGCCGCGGCCCGCGAGGACGACACGGCAATCGCCTTTGTTTCTTCCGGAGGAGCCCTGCCGCGGCATGAAGTTCGTATCGTTGATGAGGTGGGGAACGATGTTCCAGACCGCACGGAAGGATTCTTGTGGTTTCGCGGCCCCTCGGCCACCGCCGGCTACTACCGCAATCCGAAAGCAACTGAAGCACTGCTGCCGCTGGGTCCCGCGACGGGCGAGGGAGAATACGCCTGGGTGGATTCGGGCGACCGCGCGTATCGCGCCGACGGCGAAATTTACGTTACTGGACGCGTGAAGGACATCATCATCAAGGGCGGCCGCAACTTGTATCCGCACGAAGTCGAGGAACTTGCCGCGCGCGCCGATGGAATTCGCAAGGGATGCATCGTCGCATTCGGCTTGACGGACGAAGCCACGGGGACGGAAAAACTGGTCGTCGTCGCGGAGACCCGCGAACATGGCGCGGCGCGGCGCGCGGCTCTCGCTTCCACAGTGACCGACCTGGTGTCGCGGGGATTGGGGCTTCCGCCGGATCGCGTGGAGTTAATCCCGCCTGGCAGCATCCCGAAAACTTCCAGCGGAAAATTGCGCCGCGAAGAAACCAAACAACTCTACCTTGCGGGGACTCTTTCCGCCTCTCGCGCGCCGGCCTGGCTGCAAATCGCGCGCCTGGGAACAGGCAGCACCTTGCGCAACTTCGGCCGCGAGCTCCTTGCCGGCGTAAAGCGCGGGCTCGAGATTCTGTACGGCGTGTATTTCATTGTGGTGTTCTTTCTTTGGATTGTTCCCACCTGGGTGCTGGTGCAATTCATTAAGGATCACCGGAAAGCAGGGCGTTTCACCTCTTCCGCTCTCAAGGTCCTGTTCGCGCTTGCGGGATGCCGAGTGCGCGTCGTTGGCAAGGAACACATGGAAACGCCGGGCGCGAAGATCTACGCTTCGAATCACACCAGTTATTTCGATGTATTGCCGCTGATGCTCGGTCTGGGTGTACCGTACCGCTTCGTTTCAAAAATGGAAGTGGGCCGCATGCCTTTCATCGGCACGTTTTTGAGCCGGATGGGACACCTCAAGTTTGAGCGCAGTGATCCGGAATCACGATTGCGCCAGGCGCAACAGATGGAAGAATTCTTGCGCAACGGCGAATCTGTTTTTGTTTTTCCAGAAGGCACTTTTAGCAGAGAGGATGGCGTGCGGCCGTTTCAGCTTGGCGCATTCAAAGCCGCCGTCACCACCGGCATGCCCATCATCCCCGTGTCTCTTGCCGGGACTCGCCGGTTTCTGCGCGATGGCACGTACTTGCCTCGGCCGACCAGCGTCACCATCACGCTTTCGCCCCCGATCTATCCAGTCACTGCGGCCAGCTCAAGTACTACCGCCGATTCCTCCGGCTGGCACGAACTCATTCGTTTGCGTGACGCCGCGCGTGCTGCGATTGTGCGTCACGCCGGCGAACCGCTCCTCTGAGCAAGGAAAGGCTGCCCAAGAATGGGGCAACCCTTCTTTCCTTATCTTCTCTTGCGCAGCTGGCCCAGCTATCAGTGCTGCATGGTGTAGACAACCGTGATGAACGTGTCAATCTCGACGGCCTGGCCGTTCAGATAGGTCGGCTTGTATTTCCATTGTTCAACCGCTTCTCTGGCCGAGTTGTCGAACAACGGATCGCTGGCCACGATCTGCAGGGACTGGATTCTGCCGTCGATCCCGATGATGGCCCGCATTTCCACGCGACCTTCGCGGTGCGTTTGTTTTGCCAGCACCGGGTACACCGGTTCAACGCGGCGAATCAACATCGCAGGATCGATCGTTGTGACGTGCACGAGTTGCGGCTTTGTTGGAGTTTCACCGCCTGGTTGCGGCGGGCGAGGCCCGCTGTTCTTGCCGCCAATATCCACACACCAGGAACAGCCCGGACCAGCGTTCCGGGCATTCCCGGTCGGATCAAATTCCACGAGTGGACCGATTGGGTTCTCCTCATCAACCGGATGGGGATTCACGCTGTTGGTTGGCGGGTGAAACGTAAACCGCAGATCCCGAATGGGTCGCCGGGAAGTTGTAGTCCTAGCGTCGCCTTGCGGATGATTGCTTGGATGTCCGTACGGCACAACCGGAGTTGCGATGGTGAGGCTCATACGCTCCGCTTTGCCAAAGAGAGGGACCAGAATAAGCGTTGCAAGAACCGCACTCTGCAAGAGGATTGAAATAGCCAACGAGCGGCGGCGAATGCTTCGTTCGCGACTGCGTTGTTCCGCATCGCCGTCCACCAGGCATCCGCTTAATGATCCAAGGCTCGCTTGGGGGATTTCACCGGAACTTTTTTGGGGCTCGGGCGACATCACACACCTCCACATTTTTTCCTGCGAGCCTCCACAGCTCTGCGCTACCACAGAGCGGAACTACAGAAAATCTTGCGGCGCCGATTTCCTGGCGGTTGCTCTAGATCTCCAGGAGACCGGCGCCGCGCTCGCAGGGATGTGAGGTTGCGCGCGTCCTCACTGCGTTGGACACCAAGCCTGGGGACAAGTTCCCACTGGCTCCGGAAAGTACGCTATCGGCAGCCAGGAAAGGACGCTCCCTGGCCTTAAAATGGCTAATAAGTGTACTTTATTGAATAAGTTACAGGCACCGTACCCGGGCGCCACCCTCGTGCATCTCATTCTTTGAGGACGTGGATCTCAGGAGGAAAGCCCCGATGGACCGGCACAATCTCGAAACAGTAGGTGTGCGCCGCACCGGCTGGGCCGCTCTGGACCGCGATCCGCAGCAGGACACGGTGGAATTCATCTGTCCGCACTGCGGCGCGCGGGACAAGAAAAATGCCCGCCGCG
>JBGQDD010000316.1:0-4504 GCA_041495665.1 Candidatus Acidiferrum sp. | reverse complement strand
CCCCTCCCATCTTGACAACCTGGGCCACACCCTCTAGCATCTGCCTCGGAAGCGCGGGAGGATTGCGTGATTAAGCTGGATATCGTAAATGCTGTCGTCGTCGCAACGAACATCAGCCGCACCAAAGCCGAGCAGGCCGTCGAGACCGTTTTCGAATCGTTGAAGCAGGCCCTCGGCCGCGGCCAGCGCATCGAACTCCGCCGCTTCGGCGTGTTCAGCGTCAAGCCGCGCAAGACCGGCATCGGCCGCAATCCGCGCACCGGCGAAGAGGTGAGCATTCCCCCGGGCAAAGCCGTCCGCTTCAAACCCGGAAAAGAGCTTCAGGGCATCGAACAAGAAAAAAAGGCGGAATAGTCCTGCCGTAGCGAAGTCTCCAACACTCCAATCGTACGAACTTCTTTCTGTTTCGGCTCTGGCGCGAACCCGTGCAATTATGCTGTACTGTTCTTTGCCGATCCCATTCGTCGCGCCGACCACCTCGTGAGCACGCCACTCCCAGAAAATCCTCCACCATCCATTCCCATCAATATGGATTGGCGCGCCATTCCCTTCGGCCAGATGCCATATACACCCATTCCCCCTCGCCCTTCACTCAAGATGCTCTTCCTCGCGGGCGTTTTATTTTTTCTTACTCTTTGCACCTGCCTGGTTGCCGGCACGCAATTTGCCCTCGCTTACGCGCGGAATCAGGCTGTTTCGCTCGACGAGTTTCTCGACGCCTTCACCCTTTTTTACAAGCACCCGGCGGCCCTCGCTGCGGGTCTGCCCTTCGCACTCACCTTGCTCACCATTCTGCTCGCCCATGAGCTTGGCCATGTCTTCGCCTGCCGTCATCATCACATCCGCGCCAGCTATCCTTTTTTTATTCCCTTTCCGTCGCTTATCGGCACGTTTGGCGCATTCATTCTGATTCGTTCGCCGATTCGCACCGCGCGGGCGCTCTTTGACGTGGGCGCTTCCGGTCCACTGGTGGGCTTCATTTTGGCGGTTCCCGCACTCGCCTACGGCATACTTCACGCCAAGATTGTTCCGGGCCTCGACGACATACGAAACGTCGACTTGGCCTTTGGCACTCCGCTCCTGTTGCGTCTCTTCGCTGCTGCGCTGCATCCCGGCGTTTCCCCCGGCACGCTCTTGCTTCATCCCGTTGGCCGCGCCGCCTGGGTCGGGCTTTTCGCCACTTCACTCAATCTCTTGCCGGTTGCCCAGCTTGACGGCGGCCACATTCTGCGTTCGCTCAGCGCTCGCCTTCACCGCTACATGTCCATCTTTCTTCCTCTTGTTCTCGTCTCGCTCGGTCTCTTTGGTTTTTGGGAAGGCTGGTATGTTTGGGGAGTGTTGCTTCTCGGCATGCGTTTCCTGCGCATCGCGCCCATTTACGATCCCACTCCGCTCGATTCCCCTCGCCGTTGGGAAGCGTTTCTTGCACTGCTCGTTTTTCTCCTCTGTTTCATGCCCGCGCCGCTCTACTTTTCTCCAACTTCCCATTGACCGCTCTCAATCTCCGGTTATGATGCCTTCGGTCTGAGCGCGCCATTCCGCGCCAGCCTGCCTATGCCTGAACTCGTCCGTACACTTCGGTTTCGCGATCTTCTGCTGCTCTTCATCGGCGCCGTCATCGATTCCGGCATCTTTCGAACCCCCGGACCCATTCTTCGCCAGATGAACGGTTCCGTCGGCCTCTCACTCCTGGTCTGGATCGTGGGCGGCGTTCTCTCCTTGCTCGGAGCGCTCACCTATGCGGAGCTTGCTGCCGCCAATCCCGAGGCGGGCGGGTTGTACTGCTACATCCGCGACGGGTTTGGTCGCCTCTCCGCTTTTCTCTATGGTTGGTGCCTTTTTCTCGTAATCGCCAGCGGCTCCGTCGCCGCCTTGGCGCGCGCCTTCAGCGAATACCTGGCAAGAGTGCTTCCGATTTCTCCCGGGCAGCAAACCTTCGCTGCTGTCGTGATGATAGGAATCGTGACTGCCGTAAACGTCTGGGGCACGCGTAAGAGTTCGGACCTTCAGAACTGGACCACCCTCGTCAAGGTGGGCATCATCGTTCTCCTCAGTGCCTTGCTGCTTTCCTTGGGTCACCATGGCCACGACATTCCCTCAGCCTTGGGCGCTGCTCAGCACGGAATCGGTCTCTGGTCCAATTTTGGCCTGGCGATGATCACCGTTCTCTGGGCTTATGAGGGCTGGCAATTCGGCACGTACAGCGCCGGCGAAGTCGTTGATCCACAGAAAGCCTTTCCGCGCGCTTTTCTAATGGGCTCACTGATTCTCGTCGGTCTCTATCTCGTCGCCGTCGTCGCTTACCTCTTCGCCCTCGGCCCTACGGGCATGGCTGCGAGCGACACCATTGCCGCCACGTCTGTCTCCGTCGTCCTCGGCCCCTGGGCTGGCAAATTCGTGGCGCTCACCATTCTGATTTCCACCTTCAGCGCCGCCAATAGCGTTATCCTCACTGCCCCTCGTGTCCTCTACGCCATGGCCAACGACAAACTTTTCTTCAAGAAACTCGCTGAAGTTCACCCCCGGTTTAAGACCCCGGCAGCGGCCATCATCGGACTGGGCGTGTGGTCAGCAGTTCTGGTGTGTGCTGGTGAGCTGGGCACCTTCAGCAAATTAATAGAAGGCGTAATTTTTATCGGCTGGATCTTCTACGGCCTCGGCGCCGCCGCCATTTTCCCCATTCGCCGCGCCTCGGCGGGTCGCCCAATTCCCTATCGCGTTCCCGGCTATCCGTGGACGCCTATGCTCTTCGTTCTCGTAGCCGCCGTCATTGTCGGTAATGCTGTCTATCTCGCCTTCCTCGACCCTTCCAAGTTCAAGAATCTTGCCGTCGCCATCCTTCTTTTTCTCATCGGCCTCCCCGCCTATTTTTTCTGGCGCAAACGCGCTGCTCCTTGAACTCAGTTCATGCACATGCGGGACTTCAGTCCCGCATGTCGTGGACAGACACCGGTCGCGCTTCGCGCGCCGTTGCACGTTAGAAATCAGTCTTTTTGTGGAGAGAGAACTCAGTCTTCCGGATGAACCCTGGCGAGAATTCCCTGAACTACCTCGCGCGCTTGGCGGACGTGCTCGCTATCTGCGCCGTTGGGCTCAAGTTTCAGATAGGCATCCAGACCTTGCAGTTGCTCGCGATACTCGTGTCGGCGCCCATAAGCATCCGATAGTACGAGATAAGCTTCGGCAAAATTGGGGTTGCGGAGAAGAGCCTCACGCGCACTTCTCTCCGCTTCGTCCACGCGATTCAGCCGCAGCAGCGCCATGCCCAGGATGAAGTAGGCATCGGGTGAATTCTCGTCCTCCTCTAAACCCCTGCGGAGGATGCTTACGGCCTCCTCGGTTTTTCCCTCCCGGTAAAGAAGGTAGCCTAAGCCAAACTCCGCCCAAGCGTACCTGCCACCACTCAAATCAATGGCCTTTTGAAAAGATTGCATCGCTTCATCGAAGCGGCCCAGGCTCGTCTCCACTACCCCCGCGTGATAGTAGGCCTCGTAATATTCGGGGAACTCCTTGGCAGCCTTCGTGAAGTGGCTCAAGCTCCCAAGGAAATCTTTCTTCGCCAGGCTCCCCAATCCCTTTACGTATTCACCCCGCGCCTTGCCGGGAATCTTCAGTTCCCGCGCCGAAACCGTGAATCGGTTCCGCTCGGTTTGCGGCAAGTTGGATGAATTGAGATACAGCACAGGCTTCGACGAAGAGCCATCTAGCTGTGCGCTTGTCTGTGCTGGCTCATAGCCCGGTTCATCGACGACGATCTCGTAGGTGCTGGGAGGGAGGCTACGAACTTCAAAGTGGCCTTCCAAGTCCGTCAGGACGCTGCGAAATATTCCGGCGGCGTGCGATTTCAGTTTTACGGCCACCTGGCTCGCGGGCCGATTCCCCGCCTTCAAGAGCACGGTTCCGGAAATCGTTCCGTCCGCCTTCTCAGTATAGGAGTTCTGCGCACCTGCAATGGGTGCCCGGGCGACTAAAGCAAGAATCAGAGAAAAACTAAGGAAGAGGATCTTGTGGATTCCAACCCGCAGACTTGCATTCTCGGCTCTGGCAAGTTCGTACCGCATCTCGACCTGCTGCGCACTTTTGAGGCGTTTCCTCGCGGGACTGGGAGATCGGGAGAGTTAATCCGTCGGGCCGTGAAAAACCACTTCCACCTGTCGTTTTCTGGCTGGGGTTGTGGTTTCGCCAGCGCCGCCGGTGCACCTTAACTCCTCGATGCCAACCGTTCCGTGCTCAGCAATCATCTCCTGGGGAAAACCGCTTGTCTGTCCCCTATTGGACTGTGCACAGCGCATGCCAATCTCCTATTGCCCCATCCGGCATCTGATTCTTGGCGGCTGCGGCAACCCCGGCGAATTCGAAACGCAGCCATCTTCTTTCCTTTCAATGCGGCTCTTTCCAAATTTTCCTCAACCCTGTTATTTCAGTAGCCATCTAGGCACTAGCGGACGAATCGCCGTGCCACGTCACAGCCTTCGAAAACTGTCTCAACCGATGACACGCTGTG
>JBGQDD010000315.1:0-4510 GCA_041495665.1 Candidatus Acidiferrum sp. | reverse complement strand
CAATTGCCAGCACGTCTTCCAAGGTGAGCGGTTCGAAATAGAGGCGGTCGGAAGTGTCGTAGTCCGTCGAGACCGTCTCCGGATTGCAATTCACCATAATGGTTTCGAAACCGTCTTCGCGCAGCGCGTACGCGGCATGGCAACAGCAATAATCGAATTCGATTCCCTGCCCGATGCGGTTCGGCCCGCTGCCCAGAATCATGACCTTGGGCCCCGCCTGGGCATCCGATTCGTCCTCGTCTTCGTACGTGGAATAGAGGTACGGCGTAAACGATTCGAATTCCGCCGCGCAGGTATCGACGCGCTTGAACACCGGGGTCACGCCGTAACGGGCCCGCTGCAAGCGCACGGAAGCGGACGTCGTTCTCCAGATTTGCGCTAGTTGCTCATCGCTGGTTCCGTTGCGCTTCACCTCACGCAGCAATTCCTTCGAGGCCGTCTCGACGGTCACCGCCGCCGCGCGCCGATTCATGGCCGTCAACTCTTCAATCTGCTGGATGAACCAGGGATCGATCTTGGTGATCTCGCAAATTTCCTGGGCCGGCAGCCCGCGCTCCATGGCCGTCAGCAGCCAGTGAATGCGGTCCGGCCTCGGCGTGGCAAGTTTTTCACGCAAAAGTGAATCCGGCGTTTCCGACGGGGCGCGCCACGGGGTGCTCGGCTCCAGCGAGCGAATTCCCTTCTGCAGCGCTTCCTTGAAGGTACGGCCAATGGCCATGACTTCGCCGACCGATTTCATCTGCGTTCCGAGAGTGCTGTCCGCGCCGGGGAACTTCTCGAACTGCCACTTGGGAATCTTCACCACGACGTAATCGATGGTGGGTTCGAAGCACGCGGGCGTCTTCTTCGTGATGTCGTTGGGGATTTCGTCCAGCGACATTCCCACGGCCAGCCGCGCGGCGATTTTCGCAATGGGAAAGCCGGTGGCTTTGCTGGCCAGCGCCGAACTGCGCGACACGCGCGGATTCATCTCGATCACGACCATGCGGCCATTTTCCGGATTCACGGCGAACTGCACGTTCGAGCCGCCCGTTTCCACGCCGACTTCGCGGACAATCGCCGCCGCCGCGTCGCGCATGCGCTGAAATTCCTTGTCCGTCAGCGTCTGCGCGGGAGCCACGGTAATCGAATCGCCGGTGTGCACGCCCATGGGGTCGAAGTTTTCGATGGTGCAGATCACCACGAAATTGTCGCGGAAATCGCGCATCACTTCGAGCTCGTACTCTTTCCAGCCGAGCACGGATTCTTCCACCAGCGCTTCATGGACCGGACTCATGTCCAGCGCGTGGGCGATGGCTTCGCCAAACTCTTCCTTGTTGTAGGCGATCGAGCCACCCGTTCCGCCCAGCGTGAACGACGGGCGAATCACCAGAGGGAATCCCAGTTGATCGCAGAGCCGCAAGGCGTCCTTCGCGTTGTTTACCAGCGCGGACGCCGGGACCTCCAACCCGATCTTGCGGCAAGCGTCCTTAAACCACAGACGGTCTTCCGCTACTTTAATCGCGCGCAGCGACGCGCCGATCATCTCCACTTTGTATTTTTCCAGGATGCCGCTTTCGGAAAGCTCGACGGCCAGATTCAGCGCCGTCTGCCCACCGACCGTTGGCAGCAGCGCATTCGGTCTTTCCCGCGAGATAATTTCCTCGAGATATTCCTTCGTCAGTGGCTCGATGTAGGTGCGGTGCGCGAGTTCCGGGTCGGTCATGATGGTCGCCGGATTCGAATTGACCAGAACGACTTCGTAGCCCTCCGCGCGCAGCGCCTTGCACGCCTGCGCGCCGGAGTAATCAAACTCGCAAGCCTGGCCGATAATGATCGGGCCCGATCCGATGATCAGAATCTTTTTGATGTCCTTGCGCTTCGGCATATTCTCCCGTGAATCCTTTTTCAGTGCCGCGAACTGCCCGGCTGCGCGAATTCCTTCATCAAATCCGTGAACTGCGTGAACAAGTAGTGCGAATCATGCGGCCCGGGCGATGCCTCCGGGTGATACTGCACGCTGAAGAGCGGCAACGACTTGTGGCGCATGCCCTCATTGGTGCCGTCATTCAAATTGACGTGCGTGATTTCGACTTTGCTCGACGGCAGTGATTCCGGATCGACGCAAAAACCGTGATTCTGGGCGGTGATTTCCACTTGTTCGGTCAGCAGATTTTTTACCGGATGATTCGAGCCGTGGTGCCCAAACTTCAGCTTGAATGTTTTTCCGCCCAGCGCCAGGCCGCACAACTGGTGGCCCAGGCAAATGCCGAAGACCGGCACGCGGCCGATGAGCTTTTGAATATTCTCCACCGCGTAAGTGACCGGCTCGGGATCGCCCGGCCCGTTCGAAAGGAAGACTCCGTCCGGCTTCATTTCGAGAACGTCCGCGGCGGAAGTTTGGGCGGGCACGACGAAGACTTCGCAGTGGTGGTCCACGAGCAGCCGTAAAATGTTCTGCTTAATCCCGTAATCGTAAGCCACAACGCGATGTTTGCGCCTCTCCGCGTGCGCATCCGATTCGCCCATCTGTTCGGACCACGGCGAGAGCGCGACCTCAACGGATCCCTTATCCCAACCGTACGATTTCCCGCAGGTGACGTGGCTGGCGAGTTCCTGCCCCGCCATGCTCGGCAATTGCTTGGCTTCGAAAATCAATTGTTCAGCAGGTGTACCATCCGTTGATACCATGCCGCGCAGCGCGCCGACGTTGCGAATGTGGCGCACTAGCGCGCGCGTATCAATGTCCCAGATCACGGGAATCTTGTGCCGGTTCAAATACAACTGCGCCGTCTCCGACGATCTCCAGTTTGAAGAGACCTGCGAGAATTCCCGCACGATGAGCGATTCGATGTAGGGCCGCGAGGATTCCTCATCTTCGCCGTTCGCGCCGACATTTCCGATGTGCGGATAGGTCAAACAGACGATTTGCCCGGCATAGCTGGGGTCGGTGAAAACTTCCTGATAACCGGTGAGGCTGGTATTGAAAACAACTTCGCCGCCGCGGCGCGTGATCGCGCCCGCCGCGCGGCCGTTAAAGACGCGCCCGTCTTCCAGCGCGAGTATCGCGAGTCGGTGCTGAACTTCGGTCAGTGGGTCCTCCCATGATTATCATCAAAATGTGCCATTCACTTGGTGTTGGCTTCGGTGGTCGAAAGCGAGCCGAAATGATCCACGGGCCAGTAGGCGAAAACGGCGCGCCCGTAAATGAACCGGCTGGCGACCGGACCGAAAACGCGTGAATCGTTCGAGCTGATGCGGTGATCGCCCATGACGAAGTAACTGTCCTTGGGCACTCGCACCGGTCCAAAATCGCTGAGGTCCTCGTACTGCGGCGGAACGTAGGGCTCGAGCACAATCTTGTCGTTGACGTACACGGCCCCCTGGCGGATTTCCACCGCCTCTCCCGGCAAACCGACCACGCGCTTGATGAACGATTTCGAGTGATCGAGCGGATACCAGAACACGACTACATCTCCGCGTTGAATGGCCTCGAAGCGGTAGACAAATTTGTTGATGAAAATGCGTTCCTGGTCGGAGAGCAGCGGCGCCATGCTGGTGCCTTCGACTTTGACCGGCTGATACAGGAAGACGATGATCACCAATGCGAGGCCGATAGCGATCAGCAGGTCGCGCGTCCACACGCGAATTTCGTTGCGCAAGGAGTGCAGCGGGGCGGATCGCTCAGCGGTCACAACAGAAGACGATGCCGGAGCTGAAATCTCCGGTGAGGTCGAGGTCGCGGTTTGTTTCTCGTCCGGTATTTCCATTTTTGGGTGCCTTGTATTTATAGCATGGCCGTCGCGGCCTGCGCTAGATGCGATTTACCGCCGTGGCAGGCAGAGGGCGAAGGTTGCCGCGCTTTCTTACCTTCACTGAGATTCACCGAGCTACCTAGTTCGTTGCTCGCCAATCTCGGGTATTTGTCGAATGGTCGATGGGATTTTAGAAACATGCCCCTCGACTATTCGAGGTCGAGCGCGTAGTTCAGCGACGCCAGTGCGGCGATGACGGCGGTCTCCGTGCGCAGGATCAATCGGCCGAGCGAAGCTTCCAGAAAACCACAGCTTTGAGCCGCAGCGAATTCCGCATCGGTCCAGCCGCCCTCCGGACCGATTGCCAGGATTGCTTTTGCCGTGCGCTGGCCTTCCAGAACCTTTCGCAAGGGCGAAGCTGTTGTTCGCTCCGAAAGTATCACGCGCAATCCATCTTTCTGTGAACCGAACGTGCTTTCTGCTGTTGCCAATTCACCCAGCACCGGCACGCGCACGCGCCGGGATTGCTGCGAGGCTTCCACCAATATCTTCTTCCACCGCTCCGCGCGCTTTGCTGCTGCGGCGAGCAAAGCCTTCTCACTTCGCTCCGCCGCGAGCGGAACGATCGTGCTCACTCCCAGCTCCGTGGCCTTTTCAATCGCCCATTCGAACGCGTCAAACTTCACCACCGCGAGCAGCAGCGTGACCTCCACGCTGGGGTGAACGGCGGACAACTCCTCGATCAGGGCGAATTGCACGCGATCGCGGCTGACGCT
>JBGQDD010000314.1:0-4520 GCA_041495665.1 Candidatus Acidiferrum sp. | reverse complement strand
CGGAATCAGTTTTCGCAAGCGCGTCACCAGATCGCGCCCGCGCTCGGCCGCAAACTCGCAATGGATGATCAGCGCGAGCGCATCGACCGGTTCGCCGGCGACCAGCACATCCAGTTTGATGAGGTCGGATTCCCGGTAGTCGGCAAGATGGTAGTCGAGCGAGGCATAGCCGCGTGAAGTGGATTTCAGGCGGTCGTAGAAATCGAGCACGATTTCGTTCAGCGGCAATTCGTAGGTGAGCATGACGCGCGTGGGCGACAAATATTCGAAATTTTTCTGCGTGCCGCGCTTTTCCTGGCAGAGCTTCAAAATTCCACCCACGGTATCCTCGTTGGTGATGATCATCGCTTTGATGATCGGCTCTTCAATTTTCTCGATGTCGCTGGGATTAGGAAATTTTGACGGGCTGTCGACTTCGATCACTTCGCCGGTCACGCGCGTAATGCGGTAGCGCACGCTCGGCGCGGTCGTAATCAGGTTCAAGCCGAACTCGCGCTCCAACCGCTCCTGCACGATTTCCATGTGTAGCAGGCCCAGGAAGCCGCAGCGAAAACCGAAACCGAGCGCCACGGAATTTTCCGGTTCGTAGAAAAACGACGCGTCGTTCAATTGCAATTTGCCGAGCGCGTCGCGCAGCGGCTCGTAGTCATCGGCAAGAACAGGAAATAATCCGGCGAAAACCATCGGCTTGATGGCTTCAAATCCCGGCAGCGCCGCAGCCGGACGGCTCGCATCCGTAACGGTGTCGCCCATGCGCGCATCGGCCACGCGCTTGATGTTGGCAACGACAAAACCGACGTCGCCGGCTTCGAGTTCTTCAAGCGCGACGGGTTTCGGTGTGAGCGTGCCGAGCTGCTCGACTTCGTAAACCTCGTTGCTGTAGACGAGGCGAATTTTCATGTGATTCGTGATGCGGCCGTCCATCACGCGCACGAGAACTACCGCGCCGCGGTAAATGTCGAACCACGAATCGAAAATCAGCGCCTGCAGCGGATTTTCCGCGCTGCCCTTGGGCGGCGGCACCCGCGCAACAATCGCTTCGAGCACCTCTTCGACGCCCAGGCCGCTCTTCGCGCTGATCAGCAGCGCGTCCTCCGCCGGAATCGCGAGCACACTTTCGATTTGTTCTTTTGCGAACTCCGGCTGTGCTGCGGGCAAATCGATTTTATTGATTAGCGGCAAAATCGTGAGGTTGTGCCCTGAAGCGAGAAAAGTGTTCGCGACCGTCTGCGCTTCCACGCCTTGGCTTGCGTCGACCACCAGCAGTGCGCCTTCGCAGGCGGAGAGGGCGCGCGAAACCTCATAGGAAAAATCCACGTGGCCGGGCGTGTCGATTAAGTTTAATCGATACGTATTTCCGTCTTTCGCTTTGTAGTGCAGGCGAATGCTTTTCGCCTTGATGGTGATGCCGCGCTCGCGCTCGAGGTCCATGGAGTCGAGGACTTGTTCGTGCATCTCGCGCTGGGTCAGCGCGCCGGTCATTTCCAGCAGGCGGTCCGCCAGCGTGGATTTGCCGTGGTCGATGTGCGCGATGATGCAGAAATTCCGTATGAACTTCGGGTCCATTTTTCTCGCTTACCAAATTTCTCAATTGCGGGCAGGAATCGAATCGCCCGCCCGATTTGTTCGGCGGGCCTGCTGCTTCGAACGAGCGACACATGCAGCGCAAAAACCATGCCGTATAAACATTCAGTTTGCCACAATTCGAACGCTGCGTCAGCTTGCCCGCCCACTTCGAGCAAATAGAAAAGTTGCGTGACGAGAGCAGAACCCGGCACGTGAGGATTGCTTCTTGCGGAAATCCAGAGTTACTTGACGGGCAAACTTTCCCGCCATAGAGTCTCGGCAATCCTTACACGCCCTCGGCCGGTGACGCTGGCGGGGGAGAGCGTTCGATCGAGGCAGACACTTACTGAGGTGATGGTGGCCAACGAAACAGACACCGCTGGACTTCCCGAAGAAGCCAAAACACTTCACAAAATGCGGGTGCGGATCATTCCTTTCGTCTTTGTTCTCTACGTCATCTCCTTTCTTGACCGCATCAACATCGGGTTTGCGGCGTTGACGATGAACAAGGAGCTGGCGATCAGCAGCAAGCAGTTTGGATTGGTGGCGGGGATATTCTTTTTTGGGTACTTCCTGTTTGAAATTCCCAGCAATCTGATGCTGCACAAGATCGGGGCGCGGATCTGGATCGCGCGGATCCTGATTACCTGGGGAATTCTGGCGATGCTGACCGGGTTGGTGCATTCGGTGCACCAACTGTATGCGGTGCGTTTTTTACTGGGACTGGCGGAAGCGGGTTATTTTCCTGGGATCGTTTTATACCTGACGTACTGGTTCCGGCAGCGGGATCAGGCGCAAATGATTGCGCTGTTCCTGGCGGGCATCCCTTTCACTAGTATCATTGGCTCTCCCGTCTCCGGGTTCATTTTGGATCATGTGCACTGGCTCAGTTTGGGCAGTTGGAGGTGGCTACTGATTCTGGAGGGCGTTCCGGCGGTAGTTTGCGGCGTGCTCACGTATTTTCTACTACCCAATCGTCCGGCAGAAGCCAAGTTTCTTAATCAGGAAGAAAAGAACTGGATTACGGCGGAGCTGGCGCGCGAGGAACAGGAAAAACTGGCGAGCCACCAAATCTCACCGGTGCAGGCGCTGCTGAACAAGCGAGTTTGGCATCTGGGATTCATCGGATTCACCTTGAATACCGGCATGTACTCGATGAACTTTTGGATGCCGCAGCTAGTGAAATCACTGTCGAGTGGAATCTCCAATAGTTTGATCGGACTGCTGGTGATGGTTCCACATCTTGTGGGCTTGCCCATCATGGTGATGGTGTCGCGGAGTTCCGATCGCAGGCAAGAGCGGAGATTTCATGCGGCGATTCCCGCCATCGCTGCAGGAATCGCGCTGGCGTCACTGGGCGCAACTCATTCCATTTTTCCGACGATCCTGCTGCTGTCACTTGCCGCGCTCGGGATCTACAGCGTCTATGGTCCTTTTTATTGTCTCCCGGGCGATTTCCTAACGGGATTTGCGGCAGCCTCCGGGATTGCATTGGTGAGTTCGCTTGCGAATCTCGGGGGATTTGCCGGACCGTACGCAACAGGATGGATCAGCCAGAAGACGGGTAGCTTGTATGGTGGCCTGGCGGTTGCGGGGGTTTCCTTGTTCGCTTCGGCGACGCTCATGTTGCTACTTCCAAGAAGGCTGCGCGGCAATGCGGATGAAAGTGGCTGAGTAAGTTTGTGAGAATGGCTCGCCTGTTTTCGGTGGCGGACACAACATCGAGAACAGGTTTTGTTTTTTTTGCAGGTGAAACTCTCATCAGGAAGTGCCGCTTGCCATTCCGGTGATGCATACCGCATCAGCGCATTTGGGGTGTTTTGCCGCCTCCCGCTGGGGGTATATAGTTAACGAGGGCGGTTCGCGCTGGACGCAACGTGCAGCCCGTGTTCCATCATCTATTGGACACCTGTTAGCACCTGATTGGCAATTTTCAGTCACCGCAAAGGCAACCTGAACGGATGGCCGCAGACGTAAGCAAGCATCTGGATCGCGCCAAGCGCTTCCTCGAGAAGAACCGCGTCGAGGACGCGATCGAGGCGTATCTCGCCGTGCTCGACGAGATGCCGCAACATCAGGAAGCCACGCAAGCGCTCGGCGATCTCTACGCGCGGATGGATCAGCCGGACCGCGCGGCGGTGTATTACGGTCTTCTTTTTGATCTGCTCGTGGAGCCCAAGGACGAAACTAAAGCTCTCGCGATCTACAACCGGTTTCTGCGAACGGGTCATGGCCAGCAGCCGCCCGAGCGCATCACTCGCTACGCCTTTCTGCAGCAAAAACAAAATCATCCTGACGAAGCCATCGAGCAGTACACGAAGGCTGCAGAGCTCTTCGCGGCGGCGAGCCGCGACGAAGATGCGCTCTTCTGCTGGGAGCGAGCCGCTCAGCTCGATCCGGAAAATCTTTCGCGGCAGCTTCGTCTTGCGGAAGCGGCCGAAAGCATCGGCAAGACTGCTCTTGCCGCCCGAGCGTTCCTGCGGGCCGGGCAGCTTGCTTCGGCGAGCGGCGCCTCGGCCGACGCGCTCCATCTTCTTGGGCGTGCGTACAAACTCGCGCCGCAAGAACGCAGCGTCGGTCTGCTCTACGCGCAGGCAAACCTGCAGGCCGGCAATGCGGTGCGGGCCGTAGCCTTGCTGGAGCCTTTTGCCTCGTCCGAAAGCGACGCGGCGTTTCTCGCCACGTACAGCGACGCGCTGATGCGATCGGGAAATCTCGAGAAAGCGCGCGAGTTGCTCGACCGGCTTCTCCGCGAAAAAAATGAAGGCATGACGCAGCTGTTCGAACTCGCGGATCGTTACGTCGCCGCGGGTCAGGACCAGAGAGCCGTGGAAATCCTGCAAACGCTGAAGCGGCGGATGTTTGCCGACAAACGGCAAAATGATTTCGCAACGCTGATGGACAGTGTAGGAGCAAAGCACCCGCATTCGCAGGCCATTCTTGAATTCTGGGCT
>JBGQDD010000313.1:0-4531 GCA_041495665.1 Candidatus Acidiferrum sp. | reverse complement strand
GCTGAGATCCTTTCCGGCAGGGCCGAAATCTTCGATCAGCGATCCTCGTCGGATCGCTTCAGGATGAAAGCGCGCTTGCGATGGTGAGTGATTGGAAGCCTGCCGATCCAGAGGCGAAAACACAGCTACTCGGCCAGAACAATCCGGGCTAGCCGAGCCACTGGGGATTGTGGGCTGTACCGTCGAAGTTGTTCGTGGTCTTGTAGCCTTCGAACTGGCCATCGCGGGCAGCTTGCTCCGTCCTGCCGAGGAGGGCGACGGTTTCGGCGGAGCTGAGCGGCTTAAAACTGCGCGCGGCATCGAGAGCTTGCTGGACATTGGCGAGGGATTCGCAGCCGGTGATGACGACGCTGGTGGGCAGATTCATCGCGAAGTGGAGGCACTCGACGGGGGACAGCGTCTTGCTGCGGAGCAGCAGCCCGGCGCCCATGGGCTTCATGCCGAGCACGCCGATTTCATTTTTCACCAGGACAGGAAGGACTTTTTGTCCAAAACTCTCGTAGTGCGCGTCCATGGCGTTAAGGGGCATTTGGACGGCATCGAAATGAAATTGATAAGTGGCGGCGGTTTCCAGCATGTGCAGGTGCATCGCTGGATTTTTGTGCCCGGTGAAACCAATGTAGCGGACCTTGCCGGCTTTTTTCGCTTCGAGGACGGCTTCCATGCCGCCAGTGGGAGCAAAGATACGCTCCGGGTCGGTCATGCGAATGACTTCGTGGAATTGGAGAAGATCGATGCGATCGGTCTGGAAGCGGTGGAGAGATTCATCGAGCTGCGCCGCGGCGGCCTTCTTGGTCTGGCCGTCGATTTTCGTCATGAGGAAGGCTTTCTGGCGATAGCCGTCGCGCAGCGCCTTGCCCATGCGGATTTCGCTGTTGCCGCCATTGTAGTCCCAGCAGTTGTCGAGGAAGTTGATGCCGCTATCGAGGGCAGTGCGGATGATTTTGACGCTCTCCTGCTCGTCGGGCTGGACGCCGATGTGATAACCGCCGAGGCCAACGAGGGAGACGCGTTCCCCGGTGCGGCCGAGCTTGCGATAGGGAATGCCATTTTCATCGCCGGCAGCCCAGAGGTCCGGGCCGGCGACGCCGGCTAAGAGCGAAGTGGTCAGCATGGCGCCGAGGAATTCGCGGCGGGTGACGCCGTCGGCGGCGGAATCATGGGCGGCGTGATTGGTGCGGGTCATGGTGGGCACCTCCTCAGAGTTGCTAGCGTAAGAGCCTGAGGCAAGATGTGCAAGAGCAAAGCTCGCGCCATGAGGTTTGCGCCTGATTTCGCCGTCTCATTTCCCGACACGAGGCCTTCTCCTGGCCTGGAGTAGTAGCCGCAGTGTGCTTCGCGGATATGCTAGAATTTTCCCGTCGTTCAAACGCCTGAATTATAGGAAATCACTTTGAAGATCAGCCGGGAAGATGTGTTGCGGGTGGCGGAGCTGGCTTATCTCGACCTGAGCGAGGCCGAGCTGGAGACGTACCGCGCGCAGATTGACGAAATTCTGGAATATATCGGGAAGCTGAACGAGCTGGATACGGCGGACGTGGCGCCAATGGCGCAGGTGTTGAGCGACGACCAGACGGCCGACGCCACGCTGCGAGAGGACCTGATTGTGCCCTGTGCCGTGGCGGAGGACGTCCTGAGGCATGCGCCGGATCCAGAGCCGCCGTATTTCCGGGTGCCGAAGGTGATCGAGCGGTAGGTTGGGCCACCGAGGCACAGAGACACGGAGATAGAAACCGGGCACACAGAAAAGACAGAGGGAGAGAGCAGAAATTATTGACCGAGGTTGTAGGGGCGCAGCATGCTGCGGCCCTACAGGCGGGAACTGAACGATGGCGACGAATTGGACGATTGATGGAGTCAAAGAAGCGCTGGCGGCGAGGAAGATTTCGGCGCGCGAGCTGGCTGCGGATTTCTACGCGCGGATCGAGGCGAAGAATCCGGAGCTGAACGCCTATCTGACGCTGTCGCCGGAGCGGGCCCGGAGGCAAACCGACAGAATCGACGCGCTGGTGGCGGAGGGAAAACCGCTGCCGCCGCTGGCGGGCGTGCCGGTGGCCGTGAAGGACGTCATCAGCACGCGGGGGATAAAGACGACGTGTGGTTCGAAGATTTTGCAGAACTATGTTCCGCCGTACGATGCCACCGCGGTGGAGCGGCTGGAAGCGGCTGGCGCGGTCATCCTGGGAAAAACCAACTGCGACGAGTTCGCGATGGGAAGCTCGAACGAAAATTCCGCTTATGGACCGGTGAAGAATCCTCTGGCGCTGGATCGTGTGCCGGGAGGATCGAGTGGAGGCTCGGCCGCAGTGGTAGCGGCGGGGCTCGCGGTGGCGTCTCTCGGAACGGATACGGGCGGTTCCATCCGGCAGCCGGGCTCGTTTTGCGGAATCCCCGCGATGATGGGGAGCTACGGCCGCGTTTCGCGGTATGGACTAATCGCGTTTGCGTCTTCATTGGACCGAATCGGTCCCTTCGCGACTAATGTGAAAGACGTCGCGGCAATCCTGCAAATCATCGCCGGGCGCGACCCGCACGATTCGACTTCGACGACGGCACCGGTCCCGGATTACAGGGCGGAACTTGGGAAACCCGTCAAGGGGCTGCGACTGGGCATCCCCAAGGAGTATTTCGGCGAAGGCATGGATGCGGGAGTGCGGAAAAAGATCGAAGCCGGCATCGAAGTTTTCAAGAAACTGGGATGCGAACTGGTCGAGATTCGCATGCCGCATACGGACTACGCCATCGCGACCTACTACATCATCGCGACGGCGGAAGCGAGTTCCAACCTGGCACGGTACGACGGCGTGCGCTTCGGATTGCGCGTGGAGGACGATTCCCTGCTCGCGATGTATAGAAAAACGCGGGGTGCGGGATTTGGCGCGGAGGTAAAACGCCGCATCGTGCTCGGCACGTATGTGCTTTCGGCAGGTTATTACGACGCCTACTACTTGAAGGGGCAAAAAGTTCGCGCGCTCATTGCCCAGGATTTCCGCGAGGCGTTTACCAAGGTGGATGCGATCCTGACGCCGACTTCTCCGGTTCCTCCATTCAAGCTGGGGGAGCGCACGGACGACCCGCTTCAGATGTATCTTGCTGATATATATACAGTTACGGGATCACTGGCGGGAGTCCCGGGGATCTCGGTACCTTGCGGAAAGATTGACGGAAAGCTGCCGGTAGGCCTGCAGATCTTTGGAGCCGCTTTTGGAGAGGCGCGCGTCATGCAACTGGCTCACGCTTTCGAGCAGGCCGGTGGCTCCGCCGTCTGAGTCTTTTGCGCGCGTGTGGATGAGACCGTGCCATCGCTTGCGACCATCATCGAGAATCTGGCTCGCGCGCAAAGCGAGCTTTTGCGCGCCGCAGATGCCGTCCCCGCGGACCAATGGAAAACGAGGCCTGCCGTCGGACGATGGTCGGCGGGCGAACTGATCGGCCACCTGAGCGCGATCGAGAGGGCTATCCTCGGTCGTGCCGATAAGCTGCTGCAAAAACCCCCAAAATCGGTGCCGTTTTACAAACGGTTCCATGTTCCGATGATGATCGTCGAGGCACGCGTGATCCGGCGCAAGGCGCCGATCGCGCTTGAACCCCAGATGGTGTGCGAGAAGGAAGAAATGCTGGCGGAATTACGCAAAGTGCGGGAGCGAACGCTGGCGTTCATCGATGAGACGAGAGGCCGCGACCTCAGCAAGTACAACATGCCGCACCCGTTTCTGGGGAATCTGAACGCGTATGACTGGCTTCAGTTCATCGCCTCGCACGAGATACGGCACATGAAGCAGATGCGAGAAATTGGCGGGTCCCTACCGAAAACCGTAACAAGTTTGCATAAGTAGAACATTTTTACCACTACGTTGGGCTTTGCTTTCCGTTCGTACCACCCTCCTGAACTGCAAGAAAGTGTGGAAAAAGGCCGAATTTACTGGGCTTTACGACGAAAGTACTAGACGGAAGGTTTTTGCCTGGCAGAACGGAACGACTATTGCTCAGGAATATGTGCAGCGCATACGATGGATGCAGCATCTAAGTAAGCGTGGAGCAGATTGGGGCGGAGCAGAGGAGCCGGGCCATGGTAACCGTGAAGTCGAGCCAAAAAATCTTCACCGATTCAGAGGTCGCCAGTTTGACGGGTATTTGCGTCGAGCACGTGCATAATTTTGCGAAGAGCCGTCACTTGGGTTTCATCGCGCGGGCAGCGGAAGCGGCCGGCATCAGCGCCGATCAATGGCTGTTCACACTTTCGGATCTGATGGTTTTGGTGACCCTGTTTCCGAAATGCACACACTAAAGCATTAGGATCAAACTAGTTTTTGCATGGCTCCCTGGCTTGGCCGGGGAGCCATTTTTGTTTCGGGGGCGTCCAAGCGGCAGGTTGCGGGTCCGGAAGGCAAGGGGGTATGCTCGCGGCAGAGGCAAACCGGGCCGGCTCGCATGCATCGCACACCACAGGAAAGACCAATGGGATCACCCAGAATGCTCGCGCTAGTCTATTGCGCTTTCCTGGCAAGTTGGACCGGCACGCCCGGTTACT
>JBGQDD010000312.1:0-4541 GCA_041495665.1 Candidatus Acidiferrum sp. | reverse complement strand
TCGTATCGGAAACTTTGATGTCACTTTTCTTGGTCTCGATATTGACATCGCCCCCCGTGCCGCGAATCTCGATGTCGCCAACTCCGTTCGTCACGCTGACAGGCTTTGCCATGTCGGCGACGGTAATGTCGCCCTTCTCGTTCCGAATCGTCAGCGAGGCCTTCTTCGGCACTGCCACTTCAAGATCCAGGCTGACTCGTGAGTCCCCCGCGGTTTCTCCCGTCGGGCGAATTTCGTAGCCGTCGCCATTCGGCACGATTTCGATGCCAATGCGATCCGCTGCTTGCTGGGCATCGTTCTCGTTCCAGGCCTTGGCATTCTTCTTACCAGAGACTCGAATCTGCGCTTCGTCCGAAGGACGCACGCTGATGTCGCCGCGGCCATTGCGTATGGTGATGCGCGCATCCGCGGGAACGGGTTTGGGCGCGACCTCCAGGTCAAACTCAAAACTGTTTCCCCACTCCCGAATGTGACCGGGGATATTTTCCCTGCCGTAGTCAACGGCAACCACTATGCCAAGCAGACTGAGAAGTCCCAGAACAAGGAAAACCTCGCCGCCGGTAATCTTCGCCGCGGCCGCATCGCCGGAGCGGCTGGCAGCCATGCGTTCGTAAAGTTTGATCGCGCCCCAAAAAATCAGGATGAGCGGCCACCAGTGCCCAAGCACCTCACCAATGCCGAGGCCCCGGTAGTTGTGCAGGAGCAGCAGCACTCCGACGAGAACCAGGGTGAGGCCGGAAAAGAGCGAACTGCCGCGTGGACGGAGTCTGGCCATAGAAAATTATTGCCCCTGTCCCTGGCCAGGGAACTGATTCTGCGGAGGAATTGGCACGGAGCCCGGCGCACCCGGAGCTGCTGGAGGAAGCGCTCCAGAAACATGCCCGTCAGCCGGCGCAGCCGCAGCCGCCAGGCTAATCGCACCGATCACGATGAGGATGACCGGATAGGTGTTGCCGAACGAAAAATTACCGCCGCGCATCTGGTCAAGAAGAAAAAGCACGCCGACGGTAATGATGACGGCGGGGCCCATCAGGCTGCGAATCGTGCAGCGGCGGCAAGCGCATCGGATACGGTCACTCATCGAGGAAAGCCTCCTAAGAACGGCGGTCGAGCCGCTTGCGCATCATCAAAACGCCCGCGGCAATCAAAACTGCCGGCCAAAAAAACTGGGAAATCCGGTACCAGGGAAACCAATCAAAATTGTGGAGCAGCAACAAGAGCCCGGCGCCAATCAAAAGGATCGGCCCAATGGGGCGCTCTTTGGTAAACGCATCGAGAGGGTCGGACAAGGTTTCGCCGGCCTGCCGCGCTTTTGCCGTACGGTAGGCGTCAATGGGCATGTACACCCACAGCCCGCTGATGCACAGCCATAAAGCCGCTTCAGCTCCTCCGCTCATCCCACCGTCGATACCGCTAATAAACAGCACCAGAAAGATAGCGAGGTGAATCATGCCCTTGCCATACTGCTCGTTATAGAAGGCGCCCATCCCGGGGAGAAATCCCAGGAAGAAAGCCAGCACTGGGCTTGATCTGCTGTGGCTCGGTGATGCCGCGGGCAACGCTGAGGCGGGCATCTGATATTGCGATTCCGCAACCGCCGTTGCAACGGCCGGCGTCGGAGCGGGGATGCCCACGATGGTTGCCAGGCACTCTTCGCAGTAGAGGACGTCGCGCACCGGACGCACGCACGCCGAGCACATGGCCTTGCCGCAATTGCGGCAGTAGCCGACGGCGTCCACATCGGAATGGACGGCACACTTCATGGCATTCTCCTCTCACCAATCGAGCCGCTCAGAACGGGGAACTGCGCAGCCAGAACCCGCAGATTTCGGCCGATTTCGTCGGCACGGTTCTGCTGCTTGGGTGCGGACGGTTTGCTGTTATCGGTCTGGCCCGGTTCTTTGTTGGGAGAAGTTTGCGGAATGGTTTGCTCCCTGGTTGCAGGATTCTGATCGTTTTCGTTCAGGCGCGTTTGAATTTCATAGACGACGCGCAAATCGCTTACGAACTTGGTGCTCCGGGCGTAGACCAGATGTGCCTGACGGTCAGCGTTGCGATAAATCGTGGCGGGATGAAGATCCGCCAGCTTTGGCTTGCGAAACGAGAAACCAGAGGCCGCAAGAATCACGACGAACGTCGCGGCAACGGAGACCGCGCTGTAGACAAAACGCGGCGACTGCAGGCCGCGCAGCCAGCGCTTCGCGCGGCGCCAGCTTTGCGGGCCGAGCGTCGCCGTCAGAATCGAATCGAAAAGTTGCGGCGGCGGTTCAACCTGCGCCAGCGTGTGCAAAGTTCCGAGAACATGCGAAACACCGGCGACCAGCGGCGTGCAGCGCTCGCAGCCATTCACATGCAGGTCGAAAGCGGCTTGCTCGGCGGGATGAAGAAGTCCGTCGAGGTAATCGCTCAGGCGCGCTTCGGTTTGTTCGCAAGTCCAGTTCATGTCGTGCTCCGCGCTCGCTTCGAAATTCTCCGCTCGATCATGACGGGCGCACTCCCATCTGCTGCAAAACGCGCGCCAGTTCGATGCGTCCGCGATTGATTCTCGATTTTACCGTTCCTTCCGGTACCGCCAAAACTTGTTGAATCTCGCTGTACTCCAATTGCTGCAGGTCGCGCAGGATCACCGCCTCGCGCAATTCCGGCGAAAGCCGCGTTAGCGCCGATTGCACCTGGCCGCTCAATTCGCCCAGCAGCGCCTGCTCATCCGGGCGGCGTCCGGCGGATTCCTTGTTTTCGACCACCGGCATGGCGTCGTCCAGGGAATCCGTAATGCGGTCCCGCTTGGTTCTACGATAATGGTCAATCAATAGATTGCGCGTCACGCTGGTCATCCAAGTTGCGAAACCGCCATGGGCCGATCGATAACTGCCCAGAGTGCGGTAGATCCGGAGAAAAACATCCTGCGACAAGTCCTCGGATTCCGTTCGGTTTCCGGTGAATCGGTAACAAATGTTAAAGACCCGCCTGCTGTGCCGACGCACAAGTTCCTCCCAGGCCGACCCGTCGCCCTGGAGGCATTGCTGGACCAGTTGGGCATCCTGCTCCAACGTATCATCAGCCTCATAACCTGCTACGGTGCAAGGCGTGTCTGCGAGTCGGCTTCTCTCTCTCAAAAGCCGTCTGGCAGCCCATCTCGGCCTGCCAACTATGGAACGTAAAATGCTCCCCAAATGTTCCCCGCGGGATCAGCCCTTGATTGCCAACCGTTCTAACCGGCATCTTACTCACCCTGCTGGTTCGATACAAGCACTGGAATGAAGGAGTTACGAGCGAGGGGCGCTGGTGGCGCTTGCACCCCACTGCGTATATACTATGTATCTACAAGGAGCGGTACGAGATGAAGACTCAACTCGCCAAATGGGGCAATAGCATGGCCGTGCGCATCCCCAAGGCCATCGCGGAAGCGGCACGGCTCCGCCCCGGCGACCATCTGGAGATGGCCGTTGAGGATTCCGGCACCCTTCGAATTCGTAAGAAGAAAGGCGAACCGAAACTGCGCCAGCTCGTTCGCGCGATCACGCCCGAAAATCAGCACGCCGAGAGCGATTGGGGCGCACCTGTAGGAAAAGAACTATGGTAGCCCGCGAATACGTGCCCGATGCCGGAGATTTGATCTGGCTCGACTTCACGCCGCAAGCTGGCAGGGAGCAGGCGGGACGCCGGCCCGCGGTCGTCCTCTCTCCGCGAAGCTACAACGAGAAAACCAGTCTTGCGGTGGTCTGCCCGGTGACAAGCCACGCAAAGGGCTATCCGTTTGAAGTGCCAGTCCCGCCCGGACAGCACATCAGGGGAGTGATTCTCTCCGACCATTTGAAAAACCTCGATTGGCGCCAGCGGCAGGCTGAAAGGGCCGGAAGAATTCCAGTGTCCGTTCTGGCTCAAGTGCGCGACTGCGTCGCCGCCTTGCTGCAAATTTCCTGACAAATGTTGCTCGCTTGCCTTGACGCAAGTGCCCGCTCCCGCTAGGCTGCCAGCGCATGCCATCAACGTCGAGAAAACTTCTTGTTCTCCTGGCCGGGCTGCTCGTGGTGGGTGTTGTCGTCTACCAGTCGAGTGGTTTCATTCGCCATTCCAATTTCAGCGGAGAAAAGTTGCTGCACGCCGTGCGCGGAGCAAATCTCTCTTTGCTGCTGCTTTCCGTTGTGGCTATCTATGCGTGTTACGCGCTGCGATCTCTGCGATGGCAGTTATTTCAGGAGAATCTGGGAGTTTCGCGATTTTGGACCATCTACAAAATCACGCTGGCCGGCTTTGCAGCGGTATTTCTCCTGGGGCGCGCGGGCGAACCAGTGCGGCCCCTGTTGCTAGCGCGAAAAGAAAAACTGCCGGCTGCGGACATGTTTGGGATCTACGCTTTAGAGCGGCTATTCGACACGGCAAGCGCAGCGGTAATTGCGGCCATCGCCTTGCTGCTATTCCAATCGCACGCGCATGTTGGGGAAATGTCCAGCAAGCTGGAAGTTGCGGCGAGGACGGCGGGAACGCTCTTGTTCGCCGGAGTGGGGGGCGCAGTGGCGTTTCTCGTGTATCTGCGGTTG
>JBGQDD010000311.1:0-4583 GCA_041495665.1 Candidatus Acidiferrum sp. | reverse complement strand
GACCTACACAAATCGCACCAAGAACGCGCAGATGCTGAGTGGCAACCTCGTCATTACCGCCGTGAAGGAAACCTACGCCGATCCCTCCGACAGCGTCTCCCGCAATTACTCGTCCGCTCGCCTCAAGACCCAGGGCCTCTTCAGCCAAGCCTACGGCCGCTTCGAAGCCCGCATTAAAATCCCCGCAGGGCAGGGAATGTGGCCCGCCTTCTGGATGCTTGGCAACAACATCAGCTCGATCGGCTGGCCCAAGTGCGGCGAAGTCGACATCATGGAAAACATCGGCAAGGAGCCCGGCACGGTACACGGTTCGCTCCACGGCCCGAGCACCGTCAGTCAAACGAGCGATGCCTCCGCAGCCTTCAGCCTGCCTTCCGGCCAAAAATTCGCCGACGATTTTCATCTCTACGGCGTCGAGTGGGAACCCGGCACGGTCCGCTTCTTCGTCGATTCGAATCTTTACGGAACTTTCACGCAATCCCAGTGGCCCGCCGGCGGCACCTGGACCTTCGATCATCCCTTCTTCATCATCTTGAACGTCGCCGTTGGCGGCGATTGGCCCGGCTCCCCCGACAACTCGACACTCTTCCCCCAGCAAATGCTCGTCGACTACGTCCGCGTGTACACCAGGCAGTAGCCCTGTATCTCGCCCCGTCCCTGTAGCTCACCCCTTTAGGGGTGAGGACTTTTCTTCGCTTCTTTTCTCTTCGCTCTTTTTCTCTGCGTACTCTGCCTCTCTGCGTTTAAACTCTTCCTTGCCACTCTTAGTAGAGAGGAATCGCCACATGACTCCATCGACCGATCCCGCCCGCCAGCTCCTTCGCCACACCGTCGCCACCGTCGCCTACCGCGCCGGCAAAGCCCTGCGCGGCGCACCGGACCACTTCGCCAGCTTCCCCATCGGAGACCAGACGCGCACGCCCGCGCAAATCCTCGCCCACTTGAGCGACCTCTTTGACTGGGCTCTTTCGATCGCGCAGGGCCAGCAGACCTGGCACGCTTCCACACCTTTGCCATGGAGCGCCGAAATCGAGCGCTTTTTTGCGGCGATAAAAAAATTCGACGATTTCCTCGCCTCTGCGGAGCCTCTCGACGGGTCAGAGGAAGGCCTCTTCCAGGGCCCCGTCGCTGACGCCCTCAATCACATCGGCCAGATCGCCATGCTCCGCCGCCTCGCCGGCTCCCCCATCAGAGGTGAAAACTATTTCAAGGCCGACATCGCCGCCGGCCGCGTTGGCCTGGAGCAGTCCACCCCCCGCCGCGAATTCGAGTGATCCCCGTCACGGGTTCCTGTGATCCACAGGATTGCTTTCATCGGTCCTCGCGGCTAGAGTACTCAGCCATGAAGTCACGCGTCTTTCTTTATTGCCTCTTGGGTGGACTGCCCCTGATGATCGCCGCTCTTGGCGCCGGCCATTACATTTGGTGGTGGCTCAGCGGAATTCTTTTCGCAGCATCATTCGTTCCCGTGGCGCTCTTCGGCCCAAGGAAAACTTCCGCTCAATTTGGAGTCATCCTTCCCGTTTTGCTGATCATCACTATGCTCTGCACCTGGTCTGAAGCTCTGATCTTCGTGCCCGGCTACGGCCAGCACGCAGGCCGCGACCTCCTCGGCTCCGTCGTCATTTACCTGATCGTCGCCGCCGTGCTCGCTTTGCTCGCAGCGTCGCTGAAAATGCCCAAACCAGGCGAACTATGCCCCCCGCATCGCAGTTCGATTTCCGCAGCGTTCCTGATTTTGCTCTCCGGTCTCGCCTACCTCCTCTACTACTTCATATTCGGCGCGATCACGTATCAATTCTTCACCAAGGGCTACTTTCCGGAAGCCGCTCAGACGGTGGCGCGCCTGGGTCTCTGGTTCTGGGGCATTCAGTTTGCTCGTGGTGTGCTGATGACCCTCGCGGTCGTTCCCATCATCTACACCTTGCGCATGAAGCGCTGGCACGCGGCTGTTGCCGTTGGCAGCATCATCTGGATCACCGGCGGTGCGGGGCCGCTCCTTGTTCCCAACGATCTCATGGGAACCACGCAGCGCTTTATTCACATCGTCGAAATCTTCACCCAGAACTTTTCTCTCGGCGTCACCGCCGTCTTGCTCCTTCGCCCCAAGTCAGCGCCAGTGGCCGCGAATCCTCCGGCAGCCGCATCAAATTAGATTGTAGACTGATACATGTCGTGATATAAGTAGGAACATTATGGTGCTCTCAAAACGCTTACGCGCCATCCGGGAACAGAAGGACCTTTCACAGGGTGATATCGAGCAGCGCACCGGCTTGAAGCGCTGCTACGTCTCTCGTGTCGAAAACGGCCACACCGTCCCGAGTATCGACACGCTGGAAAAGATGGCCCGGGCGCTCGAAGTTCCCATGTACCAGTTGTTTTACGACGGGGAAGTGCCGCCCGAACTCAAGTCCCTGCCAAAAGGCATCTCTGCCAATAGTGAAGAATGGGGTAGCTCTGGTGAGTCGGCTCACTTCTTCCAGCAGTTGCGGCAGATTCTCGGCCGCCTCTCGGAAGCCGATAGGAAGTTGATCATGCACATGACCTTCCAGTTGGTCCGCAAGAATCGTCCCTGATTCTTCTTTTGGATTGCGGCATCTTAGCCTCTCGTGCCCTTGTTTCCGTAGCGGCGACTTCACGCCGCCGTCCTCGCTTTTGCAATTTCTAATTTCCAATTTCTAGTTTCGATTTTCCCCTGCCACCTAGCGATGATAGAGTGACCCTGTAATGCCAGGCAGAACAGCGAACGGGGGACGGTGCTATGAGAATCAGCGCGTTTCTGGCTTTGTTTATGGTTCTGCTTTTGCTTTGGGCGGGCGGATTCCTCGTCTACCATGTGACCAGTTTTCTGATCCACCTGCTTCTCCTTTTTGCCGTGATCTCCTTGGTCATTCACCTGTTTCGAGGCGTTTCGCGGAAATGAAGTAGCGCCCCGACCGGGTCGGGGCGTCTTTCCCTCTTCTGCCATCCCGCCTGCCCTGGGCGAAGCCGAGGGATCTGTCCTGCTCCTTGGGCTGTCCCACCCCCTCCCCCCACCCCGGTTGTTTTGTGCAAAGAGTGCGGAAGCGCATGAAAATAAAAGAGTTGTGATTTTGATGAGTGCAAAAGAGTGCGCAAGAGTTTGAAAAAACAGGGGATAGCTCGAAAACACGTTGAAACCTCCGCAGGTCTGAACGTCCGAAAGTCGCAAAGCGGTAGTGCCCCCTACACCCCCCACCAATTTGCATGAATATCAAAGCAAAGGAGTTGCGAAATTTGCAATTTGTAACCGCATGAAAACAAAGGAAGGGACAAGAGGAGCGCTGGTGAGTGGATGGTCGTGAAGACGGAGAGGTAACGGACAAAGGAAGGCGCTCCTTTCCCCGCCAGGGTGAAAGTCTAAAACAGTATAGCACAAGAGGTACTGGCTGTCAATGTTTATTTAGTGGGTAATTCGAATGATGGGGGAAGATGTTGAAAGGATGTGGCTTGCCAATTCACAGAGTCACAACCCGCACACTGAAAACCGCCGGTTTGAGCCGTCCGAAGTGGTTAGGAATAGAGTTGGTTTCGGAACGCGGGCCAGCACGCGGGGACTTGATGCGCGCGCCTGGCAGGAGTAGGATTCTGAGCAACGCTGAATCTCTCAGGAACTCCCCAGCCCGTCCCCGAGACACACCGTAAGGAGGTTCTACTATGCCCACCATAAAGGAGTTCACAATCCGAGTAGAAGACCGGCCTGAGACGCTTGGACAACTCTGCCAGGCTCTCGCCGATCAAAGCGTCAACATTCTCGCGTTTCAATCCTTTCCTCTCGAGAATGGCAAGAGCTCGGTACGTCTTGTCTTGGACAATCCGGCAGCGGCCAAAAAGATTCTCGATGGCCGACGCGCGGATTACACGGAGACCGAAGTCGCGCAGGTGAGACTTGCCAATCGTCCCGGCGAGCTGGCGCGTGCGGCGTCCCGGCTCGGCCTAGCGGGAATCAACATCAACTACGGCTACTGCGGAGCCGGGCCCGAAGCCCATGCAACGTTCCTGATCTTCGGGGTTGCTGAGGCAGGTAAGGCAGCGAAGGTTCTTGATCAACCGGCCGCTGCCAGCGCGGCGGTCTGAACCACGGAACTGCGACGGCACGCTGCTCACAACCCTTACGAGTCGAAAGACAGGCCCAGTAACCCAGGCCCAGTAACCCAGGCCCCGTAGCCCAGGCCGCTGAAACTCGCAGGGAATTTCTGTAGGCTGGAACAGGAGATCGAGTTTGATGCACTCCGCCGGGAAATCTGTGCGGGGTGTGCTGTCTCTAGGAGGGACCGATGTGGGGTAAGAAGAGCACAGATGCGATGAGTCCATTGGATGCGACAGCGGACTGCACGACGGGGTGGCTGGGGTCAAGCCTGCATGTGAAAGGCGACATCTTCGGCACCGAGGATCTGCTGATCGACGGCTCGGTCGAAGGACTGATCCAGCTTGATGAGCGGAAGCTGACGGTCGGAGCGACGGCGAAGGTAACGGCGGACATCAACGCCCGCGACGTGGTGGTGTACGGCTCCGTGAAGGGGAACGTGCGCGCGAAGGGACGGATCGAGATCAAGAAGGACGGT
>JBGQDD010000310.1:0-4598 GCA_041495665.1 Candidatus Acidiferrum sp. | reverse complement strand
CGGGAATGGTTTCAAACTTCACCTTCAGCCAACTGTCTATAGTCTGCGTCGTACGGTAGTGCTTGCGGTGGGCCAGTCCGGTGAGTTCGATGCTGCGTCCCATATTGACCGGATTGATCGCGGAAGTCGCAAGCTGGTACATGTGGGCGTGACGCCGCGCGATAACCGCGGAAGCAATGAGCGTCATTCCGCGGCAGACCATGTCGACGGGAATGACGTCGAGACATTTCCGCTCATTCGAAGGAAGCTGGCGGAAATTCGTGCCGAGAAGGTAAGAAAGCGGCCCGGAGGTATTGATCCCTTCATTCCACCCAGTGAAGGGAGAGCGCTCCGAGCTTTCCACGATCGACGGGCGCACGATGGCGATGGGCAGATCACGACCGCGGCGCGCGAGGATCGACTCACCGAGACTCTTCGTGAAGGTGTAGGTATTCGGCCAGCCCAGATGCTGGGCCCGGCGCAGGCCGACGCGCACCAGCCGGTTGCGCGCCCAGCGTGCGCGATTGCGTTTCAGAACACCGTCGAGCTCTCCCGCGGGCGCTGCAGCTTCGTTGCCGCCGCGTCCCAGCGCCTGGCGGCGGAGAGCCTTGTCGAGTTCCGGACTTTCGGAGCGTTCTTCGACGTGGCGAATCGTTTCGCGCAACGACTCGACTTCGCGCGCGGCATCGAATTGCGAAGCGTTGGCGGGATTGTAATTGTCCTGCAACTGTTCGGTGACGCGGCCGTCGCGCATTCCGACCACGTAGCAGGTGGAAAGATGCATCAGCCCGGCGTGACTGCACTTTCGCAGAAAGTCGAGCAAGTTAATTGCCGAATCGACGTTGGAAGAGAGCGCGTCGCGCAAATCAGGATTGAAATCCGTCAGGCCGGCACTGTTCACGATGAGGTCGAGCGATTTTGCCAGCCGCGCTTGCGTGGCCTCGTCGAGGCCCAGGCCCGGCAGGCTCACGTCCCCTTCAACGACTTCCACTTTTTCTTCCAGAAAGGCGCCGAGCTTCCGGCCATGGCGTTCCTGGAGCGTGTCGAAGGTCGGAGATTCCTCGACGATCTTTTCGAAGCGCCGCAGTGCGGAGGTTGTCCGGTTGCGGCGAATCAACAGCGTGATCTTGCCGATGTTGGGAATATTTTCGAGGAGATCGACGAGCCAGACCTTGCCGATAAATCCAGTTACGCCGATCAGGAGCAGATGCCGATTCGCCAGGCTCTCAAGCACCGAGAGACGCTCGACTCGCGGAGTTCCCCCGAATAGCGCGACCGACTTGCCCGGTGGAATGGTTGGACGGGCGGTCGTCTCGACCGCGCTTTCCAGTTGCTCGGGCTTCTCCGTCCAGCCAAGCCGGCTCAGAAGTTTTTCCCGCGGGATCCGGCCGTCCGCGCTGCCGCTCGCGATCCACGCCAGGGGCCCGCGCGGGCGCACGATCGGATCGAGCAGCCGGCCCGTCGCTTTGCCGTCGCGAAATTCGAGGCGGTTCGAAATGAACGAATCAACCCCGAAATGGTGCGCCAGCGGCCGAAGAATGTTTTCCAGGAGTTGCCCGACCAGGACGACGCGCTCGCCGTTACGAACTGCTTCGATCAGCTTCTCGGCAGCGTCGCGGCGCAATTGCGGCTTCAAGACATAGTGAAAATACTCTTCGCCGAGCAGGTCCAGACGATCGCGGCTGACGCCGCGCAGCATGGTGTGCAGAAACCGCGTGGCAAACGTGCGGCTCGTGAAATAAGCGAAAGGCCGCGCCAGCGCCATGCCTGCCATGCCGGCGCGCCGCGCCCAGCGTTCGGCAAAGCTCTGCGAGTTCCAGGTGAAAAAGCCGACCGGGCGCATGGCGCCAAGTTCAAGCAAGGAGCCTTCCACGCGCCAATAGGAAACATTGCCGTTCCCAGCAGCAAGCAAAACACCCTTCGAATTGGATCCAGGATGCGCCATAGCGGGCCTACGACGAACGGCGACCAATGCGCCGCGGGGATTGCTCAAGAAAATGGCGATGAGTAATGATGTTTCTCACCTTCTGATCATGCTGCTCGGGAACGGATTCGCAGCCCGCGCCTCGATCACGCGACCGTGTGGGACCCAGCTCTAGCCGGCCGCTGGCTGCTTCGGAAAGCGTAAAAGTAGCATTCTCAGCGGCTTATCGCAAGGCAACCGGGCTCGCGGCTGTGGCTCAGTGTACGGTTACCTCGTTGGCAAGGCTGGGCCGGACAATCGGTTGTGAGATCCCCTTGCAAGTTGCTCAATACTTGTACACTTTTTCCAGTTCCAGGATGCTCTCGCGAGATGAGGAGCAAATTTCGTGAAACGTTTCTCCGTCGGTCCACATTACAGCAGGTGTCGTCCTCTGTGGGGCGAGACTAATCAGAATTTCGGCGCGCTCGCCAACGACTTTTCCCGCGGCATTGAGCTTGTTTGTCCGCTCAATTACCTTTACTGCTTTGACTAACTTTCTCTCGAAGTAGTCTTTGGCTTTCGCGGGGCTTCCAAACCCTTCGTAGAGGACTCTTAGGCTGCTGCCGTCAGATGCCTTGAAATTCGTAAAGCCCAGATGAACTCCGTCCTTATCTCTCATCTCACCCATGCTGGTTGCATCAAACTCTAACTTCTTCGGAGCACCTTGATTCTTGCCTGCTATTGCGGTAGCCGGACCAGCCCCAGCCGATTGCCCTAATCTTGACGCGCCGCTCAGGAACATCGCCTCAAAAACAAAAAATCCCAGACAGACCATCAAGAGCGATGCTTTGCTTTTGTACATTTCACTCGCCTCGGAGGAGAAGACATTAAACGCCCCAGCCGTAGCGTTCGGCGTGCTCGAAGGTGCGCTGCATCTCTTCGCGCAGGATTTCGGTGAAGACGGAGCCGCACACCGCGCGCGCACCGGGCTCGGTGATGTCCGGCGTCCGGTAGCCACCTGCGAGTACTCGTTGCAGTGACTGCTCGACCCAATCCGCTTCGAGCGAAAGGCCGAAGGCGTCGCGGAGCATCATCGTTGCGCTGAGAATCGAGCCAATCGGATTCGCAGAGTCCGTTCCGGCCAGGGACGGCGCCGAACCATGAATGGGCTCAAAAAGCGGCGCGGAAGACCCAAAACTCGCCGATGGAATCAGCCCGATTGAGCCAACCAGCCCCGCTGCCGCATCGCTCAAAATATCGCCGAACATGTTGCTGCTCAGTATCACGTCAAATTGCGCCGGCCGCAGCGTCAACTGCATCGCCGCGTTGTCTACGTACATATGCTCGAGTTTCACGCCCGGATAAACCGCGCTCATGGCCGTCACGGTGCGGCGCCAGAGCTGCGAGCTGGTCAATACGTTGGCTTTGTCCACCGAGCACAGCCGCCGCGAACGATTTTCCGCGCGCGCATAGGCAAACGTGGCGATGCGCTCGATCTCCGGCGTCGAATACGACTCCGTGTCCCAGGCGCGCTCCACGCCCTTTTCGGTGGTGTTCCCGCGCTCGCCAAAATACATTCCGCCGGCAAGTTCGCGCACGATCTCGAGATCCAGATCTCCGAGCCGATCCGCTTTTAAGGGCGAGATTCCTCTTAGCGGCTCGAGCAGTTTCACGGGACGAACGTTGACGTAAAGCCCCAGCCCTTTTCGCAGATCGAGCAGCCCGCTCTCCGGGCGCTTCCCGACGGGCAGCGCATCCCACTTCGGCCCGCCCACCGCTCCCAGAAAAACGGCGTCGGCTTTGCGGCAAGCGTCCAGCGTTTCGTTCGGAAGCGGCGTGCCGGCGGCATCGATGGCCGCGCAGCCGAGCGGAAATTCCGCGAATTCAAACTGGTGATTAAATTCTTGCGCGGATTCGCGCAGGACGGCCGCGGCCGCCCGCGTCACTTCCGGGCCGATGCCGTCTCCTGGCAGCAGGACAATGGTCTTCTTCATGGTGGTCCCCGAACAAAAACAGAATTCTGGCAAGCCGCATGCGGGTTGCGCGCAGATACTAAACGGCACGATTGCGGCGTGGCAATCTTTTCGGCAGCAGCGAGGTCAGGCTGCGGGCGACGATTCCGCGGCCATCGCGGCGGCACGCCGCCGAATCACTTCGTGGGCGATGGCGAGAATGTCTCGCGCGCGCACCTGCTTGGACTCATCGGCCAGCGCCGTCACCCGGCTATAAACTTCCTCGAGCTCGGTCTCGCTCGCTTCGTAACCCAAATCTCGCAGTGTCAAGCGTAGCGCGTTGCGCCCGGAGTGTTTTCCGAGGACCAGCGAACGCGCCGGCACCCCGACTGACTGCGGCGACATGATCTCGTACGTCAGCGGATTCTTGATGATTCCATCCTGGTGAATTCCCGCTTCGTGCGCGAAGGCGTTCGCGCCCACAACCGCTTTATTCGGCGCCACCTGCGCTCCCGTGATTTCGGTGAGCATGCGGCTCGTGGGGAAAAGCTCTTGCATGCGAATCCCGGTCGTAACACCGAAGCTGTCCTTGCGCACCGCCAGCGCCACGACGACTTCTTCGAGGGATGCGTTTCCCGCGCGTTCGCCGATGCCGTTAATCGTGCACTCGATCTGCCGCACGCCCGCGCGAATCGCCGCCAGCGAGTTCGCCACCGCCATGCCCAGGTCGTCGTGGCAATGCGCGCTCAGCGTAATGCCCTGCT
>JBGQDD010000309.1:0-4610 GCA_041495665.1 Candidatus Acidiferrum sp. | reverse complement strand
TGGTGTCGATGGTCTGGTATTCAGCGTCAATGTCCGCCATGGCCCCTTGCAACACCAGGCTCACCGCCGTCGGCGCCCCGCCGAAGATCGTCTGCCAGCGCACCGCCGTGCCGCTGTCCGGCTGCCCGGCGTAACTGGGAATCGCAAACTGACTGCCCGCCTGCGCGCTTCCGGGAAACGCTTCGTTGTTAAAACTGAATCCGACGTCGCCCGGCGAGAGGGAAATCGGCGGTGTCACATTCTGATAGCTCGGCATCTTGGCTCCTTTTGTGGCACACCCACACTGGCTCGCCCCGAGTCGCGCGGGGAGATTTACTCCGTTGGAGAGGCCGCCTGGTGCTTACTCCGACTCCTGTCGGGGAGGCGAACGCTTTTGCGCGAGGAAACACAGAACGGCGCGAAAGTCTTGGTAGCACAGGCTTTAGCCTGTGCAAATGGAATCTCGGAGAATCCTGCGAGAGAGGGCCGAGAGCAGCCCTAAAAAGCAAAACGCCCCGGCATCGCCGAGGCGTGGCTTTCTACAAAAACAATTGTATCACACCAATACGTATTGTCAAGAAAAACTTTCGTTTTTCGCAAAGATTTTTTTAATCCCGCATTTTCAATAACTTCCCTGCTGGTTGATTTTCAAAACGCGAGCGGTGATAGACTTCTCCCATAGGCGTTCACCGATGCGATCTAAATACCGGCTCGCTTTGTACCTCTCGCCGTTGGCGCTGGCGGCTTTAGTGCTCGTAAGACTTTCATCTGCCGGGAAGTTCCCGGAAGCCCCATCGGCTCAACAAGCTGCGCCGCCACGCGAGGCCACCGCCGCCGAAATGAGCAAGAAGTAAACCGTCGCCTCCGCGTTCCTGCGCGGCCTGCAATCCCAGGAATACGAAGTACGTTCCGCCGCCGAAGCCATGCGGGAAGAGAAATACGGCTACCGCCCCGCCGAAGGCAATTTCAAAAACGAGAAGCCGGAGTTTGGCCCCGCCGAAGTTCGCACCTTTGCCGAACAGGTGAAGCATGTGGCCTGCGCGAATTTCGCCTTCGCTGCCGAATTTGACGGCCAGAAGCCGCCCGACGCCTGCGACAAAGGCGGCCCGAGTCCCGCGAAATCCAAGAAGGAATTGCTGATCTACCTGCGCGATTCGTTCGCCGCGATCCGTAAATCGCTGGGCGCCATCGACGCCTAGAACATGTTCGACCCCATCGAGGGCCCGTATGCCGGCCCGAACACGCGCCTGGGCCTGGCTACCGTGGTCATCTGGCACAACGCCGACCACTACGGCCAGTTGACCCTCCACCTACGCGAAAACAATATCGTGCCGCCTGCCAGCCGCCCCAATCCGCCTAAAGTGAGCGACACCTACTAAACTTTTTCTCTGCTACACTTTTTGAATGATTTCTTCATCCGCAGTGCCGCGCCTCGCAAACATTCGTCTTCATCCCATCAAGTCGCTCGATCCGGTGCATGTGAGAGAGGCGCGCATCGGCCCGGGCGGCGGGCTCGAATTCGACCGAGCCTGGGCGCTCTACTCCGCCGATGGGCAGTGGGTAAACGGCAAGCGCACCGCAGCCATCCACTTGATCCGCGCAGGGTACGCACCGGATCTCAGATCCGTCACGCTTTCGGTTCCAGGTGACCGCCGCAAAATCCCAACTAAGACTTTTGCCTTCCCGGGCGACGCCGCTGCCGCCTCCCAATGGTTTTCCAGCTTTTTCGAGCAGCCCATCACCGTCCGCCATTCTCCCGAAGGTTTTCCCGACGACAGCATCGCTAACGGCCCAACGATTGTTTCCACCGCGAGCTTGCAGACCGTTTGCGACTTGTTTGGCGGTCTGCACCTCGACGAAATGCGACAGCGCTTCCGCACCACGCTCGAGATCGAAGGCGTGCCTGCATTCTGGGAAGATCAGCTCTTCGGCGAAGAAGAACGCAGCGCCGTACGTTTCCGCATCGGCGAAGTGAATTTCGAGGGCAGCAATCCCTGTGCGCGTTGTCCGGTTCCCCCGCGCGACCCGCGCACCGGAGAAATCATCCCCGGCTTCCAAAAAATCTTCAGCGATTACCGCCGCTCGCACATCCCGGCGTGGTGCCCCGAAGCCCGCTTCGACCACTACTACCGCCTGGCCACCAACACGCGCGTTGCTTCCAGCGAAGCCGGCAAACTCCTTCGCGTCGGCGACGCGCTTCTTTTGTAGTGGCCGGTCTTTAGACCGGTGCTTTCTCTGTGTCCAGATGTCTTGGTGTCACCCGCTCGCGCCCGTATACTACCTCGCGTCCCGCTTCCCCGCCGCAATCTGTTCGCCGCGGCCTTGGTGGGAACTCTCTCATGACCCTTGCCAATCGTGGAGTTGCTGCGGCACGCAGCCTCCAGCGCTGGTTCAAGCGCCGTATGCTCCAGCAACCGTGGATGATGGAAGAGTTTGCCAGCCCGATCCTGCAGGAAAGCCTGCTGCTGGACACGGCTCGCTGCGATGCCTACCGCGAGGCGATCCACCGCACCGTGAAACCCGGCGACGTGGTCGTGGATCTGGGCGCGGGCACCGGCCTGCTTTCCTTCTTCGCGCTGCAGGCCGGCGCGCGCCACGTCTATGCCATTGAGATGAGCCGCATCGCCGATGCCGCCGCCGAGCTGATCGAAGCCAACGGCTTTCAAGACCGCATCACGCTGATTCGCAAAAACTCAAAAAAAGTGCGCCTGTCGGAGCGCTGCGATGTCCTCGTCACCGAGACGCTCAGCGCTTTCTGCTTCGACGCGGAAAACATCATTGAATTCGTCGCCGACGCCCGCGCGCGCTTCCTGAAGCCTGGTGCGCGCATTATCCCGGAATCCGCGGACACCTTTCTGATGCCGTTCACTTCCGATACTTTCGGTGCCGGGCGCCTCCCGCCCCGTCACTACGATCTGGATTTCAAGCCGTTCCGCAAGCGGCTCTTCAAATCCTACGGGATTGTACGCGCTTCCGGCCAGCCGTTCGTCGCGCTCAGCCAGCCCGCGCCGTGCTATCAGATCGATTTTCGCAAGGATACGCAGAACCCCGGAAAGACATTCGCGCCGTTTCGCATCACCGCCGATGGCCGCCTCGACGGATTCCTCGGCTGGTTCGAGGCTCGCCTCTGCGAAGGCATCACGCTCAGCAATTCACCGTACTTGCCGCTCACGCACTGGTGGCAGCTTTATCTTCCCGTCCTCGAGCAGCCCCATTATCGCGCCGGCCAAACCATCCTTCTGTATCTCGACCCCAACATCGTCGCCGGCGAAGCCCGCTGGAAATACTCCGTCCAACCGACCGTTCCGGATTCCTCTCCCGTTGGGAAGAAATAGTCCCTCACTGCAGCGGGAACAATCAGGTTCAACTCGGCGTCTATATTACAGCCGAGGTAAACAGGGAATGCTTGTCGGCAGCTGGAATCCATGGTCGTTCTTCTTAATGCTCGACTATTTCTCACGAATCTATTTTGTCGGCGTTTTGTGTGTTGCGATTTGGAGTTTTGCAATTGTTTACCGAATCTTGGTTGGAATTCGATCGATGAAGGTACTTACCGGCATTTTCAAAGAACCTGCGTATCTAAAGTTGGAAAGGCTTAACCGTGAGCTGCATTCCGTTTTTTCTCTAGGCGTGACCTTCACTAGCGGCTGCTGCGTAAATCAAATCTTTGGAGTCTGGTCTATATACATGGCTCGCGTCACCGACGCCAATCCATTTCTTGCTTTTCGCCAAGCATGGATCGTCATGCAAGTCTTGCTGTGCCTTCTTGTTTCGCTCGATGCCCTCCGCCGATATGCTTCCGCAGTTCTCGAACGGAATTGTCCCCAACTTTCAATCTGAAGGTTCTTTCGTGCGATTAACCACAGGCAGCAAAATACTTTCTCGGCGGGAACATGCCGCGGCTAAGCAGTTCCTTGCCGCAGCGGTGGCGGATCTGTTCCGTCCAGTTCACCCAGCTGGGTTCGCTCAAGCCGAGAAAATGTCGCACATTTTCATATGGCGCAAGTCCCAGATAGTAGAGACGGAACAGCACCATGCGCGAAGCCCAATCCGGTCCATCGAGCGCGGCTTTGCCCGCCAGCGCGAAATCCGCCACCCACTCGTTCAGCCGCGGGCGAAAATCTGGACGCCACAGGAACTTCCCCGTGTCCTTCCAGTTCAGCGCCGAAATGCCGCGCTTCGTCTCCAGCACTTCACGCGCGCCGCGGTACACTTCCCAGCACACATCAAACGCCAGCTCCGGTTTGACGCTCATCGCTCCTCCGCACCGAGTCCGCCGCGATTCAGCAAGCCACCGGTTGCAGCGAAAGTTGCCTTCCCCCGCTCCGCAAGCGCGCACCCACGAACTTCCTGTGAATGGCGCGCTTGATCTGATACTCCCAGACCGTTCCGAAGTCTTCGCCGCGCAAGAACCTGCCCACCTTCCGCGGCCTCTTCTCCACCGCGAATCCGCCGTTCTCACGTTTGCGCAAATGTCGCAATTGCGCCGAAATGCTCGCCGGCGGGTAGTGCGTCAGTTTCGCCAGCTCGTCCAGCGTCAACCACGTCTCGCACTGCCGCGCGCTCAGCATCACGTCGCAAAGCACATCACGCTGCCTCCGCCGCGCGATCCGCAGGAGTTCCCTTCTATG
>JBGQDD010000308.1:0-4611 GCA_041495665.1 Candidatus Acidiferrum sp. | reverse complement strand
GTGCAGGACTCCGCCTATCGCGCGCGAGCTAGCGAAGTTTTTCTTGTCGAGCAGGCCATGGCAGCGGCGATTGGCGCCGGGCTGCCGATTGAAGAGCCCTCCGGCAACATGGTCGTGGACATCGGCGGCGGCACCACGGACATCGCGGTCATCTCCATGAGCGGCATCGTTTATTCGCGGTCCGTGCGCGTGGCGGGCAACGAGATGGACGAAGCGGTCATGCAGTATCTGAAGCGCAAGTACAACCTGCTTGTCGGCGAACGCACGGCGGAGCAGATCAAGATGGAGATTGGTTCCGCCTACCCGCTGGAAAAACCGCTTACGATGGAAGTGAAAGGCCGCAACCTCATCGAGGGCGTGCCGCGGACGGTGACCATCGATGACAGCGAAATTCGCGAAGCCCTGAGCGAATGCGTCGCGACCATTCTCAACGCCGTGCGCGTGGCCCTCGAGCGCACTCCTCCCGAGCTCTCCGCCGACATCAGCGACCGCGGTATCGTCCTGACCGGAGGCGGCGCACTGCTGAAAAATCTCGACAAGCGGATTCGCGAAGAGACCGGCTTGCCGGTTTCGATTGCAGATGATCCGCTGGCGTCGGTGGTGCTCGGCACGGGAAAAATGCTGAGCGACTTCAAGCTGCTGCGCCAGGTTTGTATCGATTGAGAATTTGCCGTTGTAAGGGCACAACATGTCGCCCCCATTGGTTTGCGTCGCAATGAAGCCAAGTTTTGCAATTCGATTTTCCAATTTCGAGTTTCTAATTTCGGAATCAACATGGTAGCCATTCCCTCTCGCCACAAATCGCTGGTCCTGCTCGCCGGAGTCATCGTGCTGCAGGTGCTTATGCTGGCCGTGCAGATCAAGCGGCCCTCGCAGGGACGCCTCCTCCGCGTCTGGACGGTCGGTGCCGTTTCGCCCTTTGAGCGGGCTGGCTCCCACGGCTTCGGCTGGATTCACGACATCTGGCGCCACTACTTCGCACTGCAAAACACGACGAAGGAAAACGAGCAGCTTCGCCATGAGAACGATACGCTGAAATTGCAAATCACGCAGCTTCAGGGCAAAGCCGCGGAAGCCGACCGCCTGGCGGTATTGCTGAACTTCCGGCAATCGCATGCGGACGTCCCCATGATTGCCGCGCGGGTGATTGCCACCGGTGCGGGAACCGCGAGCCTGACGATTCAACTGGACCACGGCGAGCGCGACGGCATTCGAAAAAATATGGGAGTGATCACTCCGGATGGGGTGGTCGGCAAAGTCGTCGAAGCCTATCCGAATGCAGCGCTGGTGCTTCTACTGACGGACAAGGAGAGCGGCGTCGGCGCGATGTTGGCCGATTCCCGCATCCAGAGCCCCGTTGGGGGGCAGGGTGAGCCGCTCTTGGTGATGAAATACGTGCCGAACGACGACACGGTCAATCTTGGTGAACGCGTCATTACCAGCGGCATGGACCGCATTTTCCCGCGCGATCTGCCGGTGGGTACCGTCGCGGAAATCAAGCCCGGCAATCCGTTCAAGCAGATTCGCATCAAACCGGCTGCCAATCTCGAGCGTCTGGAGGAAGTGCTGGTTCTTCTTTCGCTCCGTCCTCTCGAGATGAAGAACGAAGAGAATACTGGGGATGCGCCGCCGTCCGCGCCCGGCGCAGCGAATCCGCCTCCGGCGGCAAAACGATGAACGACGCGTTTGATATCCGCGGCGAATCGCACATTGAAGTTCACAAGTTTCGCGCGGGTGCGATCATCATCGCCACGCTGCTGGCGCTGGTGATCCAGGCCTCGTTCCCGATTCATTTTGCAAAGGTCGCCGTCCTCGATTTGCCTTTGCTGGTGACGATTTATTTCGGCCTCAGCCGGCGGAATCCTTCCACCGGACTTCTGCTTGGTATGTTCATTGGGCTACTGCAGGATAGTCTCAGCGGCCCCACGGTTCCGCTGGGGCTTTACGGCATCGCGAAAACCATCATCGGGTATCTCGCTTCCTCGATCGGTGCGAGGCTCGATACGGAACATCCCGCGGCGCGGTTTGCGCTCACCGCTGCTTTTTTCGTGACGCATCAAGGCGTGATGGTTCTCACGCGGCGCATTCTCCTGGCGCAGCCGGAGCCGTGGTTTAACATGCACCTCATCGTCGCGGCGCTGGTCAACGCGCTCGTCGCCGTGTTCCTCTTCCTCCTGCTCGACCGCCTCCGCAAGAACTAGCGGTTCGTCACACTCTAGTCACTACTTGATCGTGATGGACTTCTTCGTTGTTTATTGCGCGAGAAGAAACTGTTTGAATTCGTCGTAGGAACTGGAAATGGGGAGGGAAAGCTTGTCACGTTTCAAGTAAGCGGCGAGGCGATCGGGCAACGGCGGTGCGGTGCCGATGGCTTTCATCACGACATCGGCGAATTTCGCAGGATGCGCCGTAGCCAGGACCAAGCCCTGGGCGGGATCGGGATGTTCGCGCTTGTACGCTTCCCACCCGAGCACGCCTACGGCGGTGTGCGGATCGGCGATGTAGCCGAACTTATCGTGGAGCATTTTCATCGCGGCGAGCGTTTCTTCGTCCGTGGCGCCGTGGCCCCAGATTTCCTTCTGCACGTATTCGAGGCGGTTGCGGCACAAATCGAGCAAGCGCGGAAAATTGTTTGGATTGCCCACATCCATGGCGTTCGAATAGGTCGCCTGCGCCGAGCGCGGATGAAATTCTCCGGTGCGCAGATATTCCGGCACCACATCGTTGGCGTTTGTTGAGGCCACATATTTCGCCACCGGCAAACCGATGCGCTTGGCGAAGATTCCCGCCGTCAGGTTGCCGAAGTTTCCGCTGGGCACGGAAACGATCAGCGGCACCGAAGCCACCGGCAACTGCCGGTACGCCGCTACGTGATAAAACATCTGCGGGAGCAGCCGTCCGATATTGATGGAGTTCGCGGAAGTCAGCCAGGCGCCTTTGTTCAGCTCCTCGTCGGTAAAGGCTTGCTTCACCAGCCGCTGGCAATCGTCGAACGTGCCCGCCACTTCCAGCGCGGTGATGTTTTCACCCAGCGTGGTGAACTGCTTCTCTTGCGCTTCGCTGATGCGCTTCGAAGGATAGAGAATCACCACGCGGATTCCTGGCACCTGCAGGAAACCGTGCGCCACGGCGCTGCCGGTGTCCCCGGATGTCGCCACCAGCACCGTAAGCGGCCGCGTTTCCCCGCGCACGAAATAACCCATCAGCTTCGCCATGAAGCGCGCGCCGAAATCCTTGAACGCCAGCGTGGGCCCGTGAAACAGCTCCAGGATGTGCAGCCCGGGCGAGAGCGAAACCAGATTCACGGGAAAGTTGATCGCCTCGCTCACGACTTGCCAGAGCACTTCTTCAGGAACATCCGGGGTGGCAAACGGCCGTACCACGCGGAAACACACTTCCGTGAACGGCAGCCCGCGAAACTCCTCCAGTTCCTCCGGCGAATGCCGCGCAATCTCCACCGGCATGTACAAGCCGCCGTCGGGCGCAAGCCCACGCAGCACCGCGCCGCGCAGCGACGTGAGCGGGGCCTTTCGCGATGTGCTCCGGTATCTCAATGCGTCGCACTCATCGCGCACTTCCCGTTTTGTCCTGAATCATTTTCAGAAACGCCGGGGCGTCCAGCGCTCCATCGCGCAACGCGGTGACTGGCAGCGTGCAATGCGCGAGCGCTTCATAACTCTGGCGCCGCGCGGCAATCAGCGCCGGATAACATCGCGCCACTGTCTCGCGTGGTTTTTCGCCCGCCCTCGGTTGAAATGCGCCGCGCCACAACACCGGCTTGGGATCGTTCAAATATCTTTCGATCAGGAGCTGTCGCTCTTCTGCGGAAGCCGCCAGATGCACGATGGTCATTTGGCGCCGCAAGCGCATCAGCAAATTGTTCCCGGTGTAAATAACGCTTCCGGTGGTATCGAGCACCAGGGATTTCTCCGGCTGCTTCTCAAGTTCCGTCAAGATTTCATCTAGCGTATGGATCTCCGCGGCCAAGTACTCGGACTCGCGTTCGGTGTACGTCGCGGAGTTCGGCCAGCCCATCCATGCGGCCACGCCATTGATGCCCGAGTATCCGCCGGCGGCAAGGCGCGGGGCGAGCTTTTGCTCGATGCGGTCGTCGCAGGAAACCGCGGGATACCGGCTTGCGGCTAACTTCTTTGCCCAGAAGGTCTTCCCGGCGCCGGACATGCCGATCAGCGCCAGGCGCAGCGGCTTTTCCCTGTTCGTTTCAGCGCTCATAAGTGAATTGCCTACGATAGCGTGATATCCACAGGCACGGCAACAAGCCCAACCCCGCGCGCGTAAGTCAGTGCCAATCTGGAACCTGTCCTCTGGGACGGCTTGCGGCTCGCTCAGGCAGGTGGTACGTTTAAAAAGACTTTTGCTGCTTCACGCGGCCTAAGTCCGGTGGCATTTGGGAGTTCCGGGAGATTTTTTCGTAGCCCAGGTTCGAGGAAATTTTCGACGGACATTTTCGGCTAGGCCCCGGTTAAGTGGGGTCCACTCGAAACCCACGCTGTGGATTTTTTCGTGACGCGAGTTTAGTCCAGCCAGTTTAGTCAAATTGGACCGGACCGGGCGAAAAGCCCTGAGATAAAAGTACTCGCGCGCGGGGTT
>JBGQDD010000307.1:0-4627 GCA_041495665.1 Candidatus Acidiferrum sp. | reverse complement strand
TGCCGAATCGAACGGTTGTGCTAACGTTTTCCGTTTATGAAGAAGCGTATTGGCGTGCTCTTAAGCGGCCGCGGCTCGAATTTTGAAGCGCTCGCGGAAAGCGTGGCGGCGGGAAGGATTCCGAACGCGGAGATCGCCATCGTCATCAGCAATCGCGAAGGCGCGCCCGGTATCCAGCGCGCCGAGTCTCGTGGAATCAAGACGCGCGTGATTCCTTCGAAAGGCCTCGAGCGCGAAGTCTACGACCGGCAGGTCGCTGCAGTTCTCGACGAACGCCAAGTCGATCTGATCTGCCTCGCCGGTTACATGCGCCTGCTGTCTCCGTTTTTTGTCGCACAATTTCCGAACCGCATCCTAAATATTCATCCTTCGCTGCTCCCGTCGTTTCCCGGGCTCGAATCGCAGCGCCAAGCCCTCGAATATGGCGTAAAATTCGCCGGCTGCACGGTCCACTTTGTCGACGAAAATCTCGACGCCGGTCCGATCGTTCTGCAGGCGGTTGTGCCGATTCTCGACGAAGATACCGAGACATCCCTCTCTGAAAAAATTCTGAAAGAAGAGCACCTCATCTATTCCGAAGCCGTTAAGATTGTCCTGGCAGGAAAATACAAAATCATTGGCCGCCGCGTGGTTAGCCCGGGAACGGACGCGTCGCTTCGGAGGTGACGATGTGACAACCGAAGAGAATCAGAAGGCATTAGAATCGGCTATTAGCAACCATCAGGTAGAGATTCTACTTGCTGCATATGAATTCGCCCGTGAAACTCGGGATCAGGCAGACACGATAACATGGGAAATTGCCTCAATTGTCTGGGGTGGTCAAACACTCCTGCTGGGATTCGTTCTTGAGGCGATCAGCGGCGGTAAACCTGCACTTATCTTGATTCACGTTGTCGCAATCCTCGGCATAATCATGATGGTTTTTAACGACAGAATTATGCGCAGAAGAAGTGCAGTGTGCGAACAGATGATAGACATCAACTCGAACGTTGAAGACACTCTGAAAATGAAGGCCGGGCCACAGCACGAAATATCAGCTACATACACGGCCGGCGCGCAGAGAAACTGGTACTCCGTACTTAACGTATCCTTTGGAGTCGCCTGGGCAGTCGTCTTTTGCGTCGCGAGCTATTCGCTTTTCAGGTGCCGTTGACCATCTAGTTCCCAGACATATGCAAAGCTCAACTCCAAATCGCAGCGTTGCCGAACAGCTCGCCTACCTGAAAAAAGGCGTCGCCGAAATCATTCCCGAAGCCGACCTGAAGGCGAAGCTCGAGCAATCTGCGAAGACCGGAAAGCCGCTGCGCGTGTATCTCGGCGTGGACCCGACGGCTCCCGATATTCATCTCGGCCACACCGTGGTCCTACGCAAGCTGAAACACTTTCAGGACCTTGGCCACACCGCCATCTTTCTGATCGGCGATTTCTCCGCGATGATTGGAGACCCCACGGGGCAATCCGAAACACGCCCGCCGCTCACTCGCGAACAGGTGGATGCGAACGCCAAGACCTACCTCGCGCAAGTCTTCAAGCTCCTGGACCCCAAGAAAACCGAAGTCCGCTACAACAGCGAGTGGCTCGACAAGCTCTCGAGCTACGAAGTCGTCCGGCTGTGCGCCCACTACCGGCTGGCACGCATGCTTGAACGTGAGGATTTTCGCTCGCGGCTGGCCAACAACCAGCCCATTTCCGTTCACGAGCTTTTGTATCCACTGCTGACCGCGTACGACGCTGTGGCCCTCCAGTCGGATGTGGAGATCGGTGCGACCGAACAGAAATTTAATCTGTTGGTCCACCGCGACATCCAGCGCGAGTACGGCCTGGCCTCGGAAGTAGCACTGATGATGCCGATTCTCGTGGGACTCGATGGCCACCGCAAAATGTCCAAGAGCCTCGGGAACTACATCGGCATCACCGAAGCCCCCGGTGAAATATTCGGCAAAATGATGTCGATTCCCGACGAACTGATGTGGTCTTACTACGAATTGGTGACCGACCGCACGCCCCAAGAGATCGCGGCTTTGAAAGAAGAAGTTGCCAGCGCCGTGCTCCATCCCATGGACGCGAAAATGCGCCTCGCGCAGGAAGTAATCGCGGGTTTCCACGGTGAAGACGCTGCCCGCAAAGCCGCCGAAAATTTCCAGCGCGTCTTCCGCGACCGCCAGATGCCAACAGAGGTTAAGGAATTCAAGCTATTGCGAGTGTCACCGAATGAATTTCACATCTACGAAACCGAAGGGAGCTTTACCGCCACGGTTGCCTATCGAGAGGTAACCGCCGTTGAGTTGTCCAAGTGGGCAAAAATATTAGTCGCGCTGAACCAAGTCCCATCTACATCAGAGGCGGAACGAATCATTAAGCAGGGTGGTTTCGAAGTCGACGGTATGACGGTCAAAGATCCGTCTGCCAGAATGGATTTGAACCAAGCCGCCGACCATACCATAAGAGTTGGAAAGAAGAAGTTTCTACGCCTCGTCGTCGAGTAAGCCTACGCAAGAATCTCCGCGACCAGCTTTGAAACATGCTCCGCGACGGAAGGCGCGGCCGTAAGGCCGGGAGACTCCATGCCGACGAGGTGAATTACCTGTGGCACCGCGGGGTCGCGCGTAATCACGAAATCCGCGATGCCTTTGCCGCCCGGCGGGACAAGCTTTGGCCGAATCCCCGAGTACCCAAGTTGCAGGTCGCTCTCCTCGATCTCTGGCAGCAGCGCTTTCGCGCTGTGCGCGAAATCCGCAATGGGCAAGCGATTTTTCTCATAATTATCTTTTCCCTCCACATAGGTTGCCGTCGGGCCCACCAGAACTGTTCCCCAGAGCGTCTTGGTGAAGTGCACGCCGAGGCTGAGTCCATCCGTGTGCGGCAAAGGATAAACAAGATTCTTGATCAACGAAGAATGCGGGCCCCGGATTTCGCAATACTCGCCGCGTACGGGATAGATGCGCCACGAATGATTGCCAAGAAGCGCGGCGACTTCATCGGCAAAAAGTCCCGCGGCGTTGATCACGCATCGCGCTTCGATCGTTTCGTTCTGCGCGTCCTCTTCGTCGCCGATGCGCAGGCCCACGCGAATGGTTTCACCGGAAGGCTCCAGCGAAAGTACTTGCGCGCGCGTAACAATATTCGCTCCCTGATTTGTCGCCACGCGGGCATAGGCGTGAACAAGTTCTTCAGCGGAGACGATACCGGTCGAAGGAACGTCGAGAGCGGCGACACCTTTGACGTGCGGCTCGCGCGCACGAATTTCGTCAGCGCCGATGAGACGAAGCCCTTCGACCCCGTTATCTTCACCGCGCTTCTTCAGTGCGGCGAGTTCGTCTTCCTCGTGCGCATCGGCTGCGACCACGATCTTTCCCGTGTGGCGGAAGGGAACATTGTGCTTCGCGCAAAATTCGTACGTAAGCCGATTGCCCTCGACGCAATGTCGCGCCTTCAGCGAATTCTTCGGGTAGTAGATGCCGGAGTGGTTTACGCCGCTGTTGCGCGTGCTGGTGGCCATGCCAAGCTTTGGAAATTGCTCGACAAGAAAAACGTCCTGCCAGCGCTTCGAAACGGCGTGGGCGATGGCGCAGCCGATGACGCCGCCGCCGATGATCAGAATGTTCGCTTGATCCATGACCCCATATTACTGGTCTCCGCCGATTTCGTCGAAGTACGGCTTACAGGCAACGAGTCGTGCTTCGATCCCGTCATGCACGGCATAGGAAGCTTGTTTGTTTGCTTCATAGCCGTTGCGCCAAAGGGCAGCGGCGCCGTGCACGCCGTCTTTGTTGATCCCGTAGAAGTAGATGTGAAACGTGCCGAGTTTTTTCTTGTCGTTTTTATAGTTGTGCGCGATGCGCGCCAGCGCTTCGAGACAAGCTTGTTCCGGTGACATGCCCTTGCGCATCATTTCAATAATAGTGTGCCCGCCGGAAATCTTGATGTTTTCCTCGCCCTTGCCGGTCGAACCTGCGGCGCCCACTTCGTTGTCCACGAAGCAGCCCGCCCCGATGATCGGTGAATCCCCGACTCGGCCGGGAATTTTCCACGAGAGTCCGGAAGTGGTCGTCGTGGCGGAAATGTCTCCGTTCGAATCTACGGCCATGCACGGAATCGTGCCCGTCCGCGGATGCGCAATCACGCGCTCGGCGTAGGCGATCTGTTCTTCATCGTGGTCAAAGATGGCGGAAATATGTTCTTTCCACTCCGGCGAATCAATTCCCGGGCGCCAGTTGAACGAGGACGAAGCCTTCCAAGCCAGCCAAATCTTGCGCGAGTGCTCGGTGAGGAGATTCATCTCCTCGAAACCTTCGGCCACGGCAAATCGCCGCGCGCCGTCACCTACGATCATCACGTGATTGGTCTTCTCCATCACCGTCTTCGCAAGTCGCGAAACGTTTTTAATGCGGCGCACGCTCGCAACCGAACCGGCGCGGTGCGTGGGCCCGTGCATGACGCTGGCGTCCAGCTCCACTTCGCCTTCTTCGTTGGGCAGCCCGCCGTAGCCAACGGAGTCATCGTTGGGGTCGTCTTCGACAACTGTGACAGCCGCAACGACGGCGTCGAGCGTGTCACCCCCGCGCTTGAGGATGTCCATGCCTTTATCGAGCGCGTGGAGTCCATTGGCGCTGGAAATGATCAGCGG
>JBGQDD010000306.1:0-4636 GCA_041495665.1 Candidatus Acidiferrum sp. | reverse complement strand
CGTGTCTGGTGGGACTTACTGGTTCGCGTTGCGCGAACTCGCCTTCCAGCTCTGTCTTCCTCAGCTTGCGCTGAGATTTTGCTTTCGTGTTTAAGAGCTTTGCGACTTGCTTCGGAATTCCCTTGCGGAAACTCACCACTCGTCACTCGCCACTAACCACTACCGCAAAATAAAAAAACCCGGCGTCGAGCGCCGGGTACAGTCCCGATCGGATCGGGACTCCACGCGATGCTCGACTTCTTTCTAGCCAGTGCTCGTAAAGAACCTCACTTAGGATCGATGCGGACCTTCGAATCCGACTGTGATGCCCCTAATCACTCCCGGCGATTCCTAGAACCCCCGGGCCATTTGTAACTATACCAGCTTTTCTTTATCCGTCAAGCCCCCCGTAACAATTATTTTCACCCGCCCTGTGCCTTTCTGTGCAAAAACGGGGGTGCCTCCTCGGGCCCTATTTATGCTTCCACGGTTCTCCTTTAATCGTGGTCCGCTCGTCGATCTTTCGCTGGAGCAGCCGGCTCCACGCCACTTCATGGCATGCGCGAGAGAATCTTCTCCGCCAGTGCATGAACTTGGTCGATCGAAGCCGGCCCGTTCGGTCCGGCTGTAACCATGACAGAGAAAAATTGTCCACCCTTAACGGCGCCGCAGTTTGTCCCGCTGAAGGCCGCCATGGCGCCCTGCAATTTCATCGTTGAACACTTGATCGCGCCAAAATCTTTCGCTTCCACCTTGACGCCCTGCTTTTTCAACTTTTCCTCGGCGTCCTTCCCTTTCGCCTCGCCGCGCGCTTTGCCCTCCGGCGTCACCGGCGTGGACGACACCGTTAGCGTCAGCCCCTGGGTGGCCGAAACCGTGCGCGAACATATCGAGATAACATCAGCATGGTCGTGGTTCGCGTCCTTGGCGTAAGGGATGTCAGACTCGGCCGTTTTTGCGATCTTCTGTCACGTCAGCGCTTCCGCCTCCGCTGCGGACACCATCGCGCAGGGCTTGTATTTTGATTGCGCGGACGCGGTCTGCGCGCACGCGGCTCCCGCCACGAGCAGCAGAATTACCGAAAATTTCAAAGAACTTGGACGCATCAGCCACCTCGTCCGCACCTTCTACTCATTGCTGCATTGTGAGGATACAGCCTGCCCCTTTTGTTTTTCCCTTGCCCTCGCCGAAAGCTCGGAATGCGCTACCATCTTGTCCGTCTGTAGCAGGTGGTGAAGAGATGAAACGCAGCGCCCTCATGGTCACGATCGTGCCGTTGCTGGCGATCGGTTATCTCGTCTTCGAGTTCGCGCATCCTCCATGGACCCCAATGCGCCTGGCAGGACTACTCCTCATGACCCCGGCCCTCATCCTTTTGACCGTCTCGCGCATCCAGCTTGGTAATTCCTTCTCGGTCAGTCCGCAGGCGAAACAACTGGTCACCCGCGGCATCTACTCGCGCATTCGCAATCCGATTTATGTGTTTGGCACCATGGTCTTCACCGGACTCTTTCTTTTCCTCGAACGCCCCTACCTGCTCCTGCTTCTCATGCCGATGCTAATTTTGCAGATCAGCCGCGCCCGCGCCGAAGCCCGCATCCTCGAAGAGCATTTCGGCGAGCAATACCGCCAATACAAAGCTAGCACCTGGTTTTGACTTCCTGCCGCTTGCCCCTCGATCGGAACCAAATTTGGGGACGAGCTTGACTCACCTCCTAAGGCAGGGAACCTCTAGTATGAATGCACTATCGACACCTCGCGGATGGCCCACTAGAGTTCTCGCACAGTCGTCGAGTACCCGGCAACAGCTTTCCTAGCAAATATCGCGTGAAGCGAAACGTAAGGAGATAGACACAATGAATCACACGAAAAAGTCCCTGGCCGCAGCGTTCGTTACCGTTGTTCTCGTTTCGGCAGGAGCGTTGCTTGCCCAGCAGAAGACCGTCACCGTGGAAGGCTACGTCCTCGACTCCGCGTGCGCTTTCACAAAAAATCTGGAGAAGCCCATCAGCCGCGAGTGCGCGCTGGCCTGCGCCAAAGAGGGCTCCCAGCTCGTGATCCTGACCAAGGACGGCACTATCTACTGGCCCATCGATGGCGCAACACCCGCCAAGGGTCAGAATGCGCGCCTAATCGAATTCGCCGGCAACCGCGTGACCGCCACTGGCAAACTTTACGACCGCGGCGGCTCGCACGCCCTGGTCATCGAGCAAATCGCCGCTGCGAAGTAAGCTTCAATACCCGCGCACAGCTACCCCAGTAGTAAGTGGGATGCTACTTCCTCGTGCGTCTCCAAGGATGCCTCTTCAACTTTTCTGAGCCACCTCTATCGGACTCACTCGACTCCCTCCAACAAGGCCGGCTCTGCCTTCGCCGCCGCCATTTCTTCTGGCTCTCTGCACTGAGCGGTTGCCAAATTCTCGTTTATCTTCTGTTTAGGAAGCTAGCGATAGACTGGCGTTGACGGGGGGCCATTCCCCACGTCGAGGAGAAATCATGAAGACAAATTATCTGGTAGCGCTCGCGGCCACCGGTTTGCTGCTCGCAGGCATCGCGTCCGCCCAGGAAAAGAAAATCAAGCGCTCCGACCTCCCGCCCGCTGTCGAAAAAACTGTTGCGGCTCAGAGCGAAGGAGCAACCATTCGCGGATTTTCCACCGAGAAAGAAAACGGTCAAACTCTCTACGAAGTGGAATTGATGGTCAACGGCCACGGCAAGGATATATCCATGGCCGCCGATGGTTCCATCGTCGAAATAGAGGAGCAGGTGGCGCTGGATTCTCTCTCCGCCGATGTCAAAGCCGGATTGCACGCCAAGGCCGGCAAAGGAAAAATCCTCAAGGTCGAGTCCCTCACGAAGAAAGACAAGCTCGTCGCCTACGAGGCTCAAGTCGATACGAACGGAAAGAAATCGGAAATCCAGGTAGGACCCGACGGCAAACCGCTCGCTCACGAAGAGTAGAGTGCTGCGGATTCAATTCGTTCTTGGAAGTGGGCGGGCGTGGCAGCCTTTGTGTTGCGAACCGCTCTCGCGGATGCTTACGCTTCGCTTTTTGCAGGGTAAGCTATTCGCCTCAACCTGACTTCCGTTGCCCGCTCGTTCCCCTCATGGGCTTTTTGCCCTTCAGCCGTGCCGCGGCCTGAACCAGCCCGCGCAGGCCCCTCCGCTCCAGGTCTTCCACCCTGGACAATTTTACGTGCCGAATGTTTTTTCCCGTGCCTTCGAGCAGACTCTCCGGATCCTTCAGCGAAGTGCCGAAGTGGAATCCGAATGTCACATGATTCTTGCCCACCATGTAAAAACAAAATGGATCGGGCGCTTCAAACGTCGGAATTCCCCAGGCATTCACCGTTTCCTTCACGCCGGGAACGATTCCTTTCACCAAGCTCCGCAGAGCGCGAGCGACTTTGCCGAGCTTCGGATTCTCGTCTTTCATGTAAGGGCGCTCCTTCGCTTTCGTGCGCTTGCCAACTCTTGCAGGCATATTCCCATTCCTCCACCGGCGCTCTCTCATTGCGTCCCGGATGCTTACGGGCCCGGTGCGCTCACTCGGGGAACGCTTTCGCGTCCATCCCCGGCACCAGTCTTAGTGCATTCTTGTAGTACACCTTTTTCAAGACTTCATCCGGCACCTGGAAACCGTAAATCCGCCAGAACGCGTGGCGCTTGCGGTAATACTCAAAATATTCGTCCCGCGTCTCGAGCGCCCGGAAATACCATTTGTATTCGTTCACTTCGTAGATGTCCTTCCCCATCAGCACGCGATCCTGATGCTTGACTAGAAAATCGTGCGCCGAATACGGCTGCCGCCCCAACTCCGCCAGCACCGCGGCGATGTCCACATACACGTTCGGGTAGCTGTCAAACAGTTTTCCCAGCCGCTCCAGGTCGTTTCCATGAAACCCCAGGTGCGCCACGATGAAATCCGTCTTCGCGTGCTTCGCAAACAGATGATTGCGCTCCGCCATCAGTGTTTCGAACGGCGGATATTTCGCCGCTGGCCGCGCGCGCCCCGGAAATTCCTTCAACTCCTGCCAGCGCTCGTTGTGATAGTCCCGCGGATCGAAAAACGCCGACGGTTCCGCCACGTGAATCAGCACGGGAATCTTCAGCTCCGCGCATTTCTCAAACACGGCATCAAACTCCGCATCGTCCACGTGCACGCGCTCCCCGCTGGCGTATTTCAGCTCCATCCCGAAATTTTTGAAGATTTTCAGCCCTTGCGCGCCGTTCTTGGCGTCCCCCTCCAGCCGCGCCGCCACGCGCTTCCCAAATCCCGGCGTGTTCAAATCGTCGTAACTCATGTTCGCGAACACTACAAATCTGTCAGGATAGCGTCCCTTCATCACTGCCACTGTTTTCTTTAGTTCTTCTCCCGTTCCTCCGCTCAGGTTCACCATGACGCGCAGATTGATCGTGTCCATTTCCTTGACCAGCCGGTCCACTTCTTCCGGCGTGGGATTCCAGTGATGGCTGTGAATATCGACGAACGGAAATTTCGCCCGCTCGATTTTGTGCTCCTTGGTAACGAGCGTGGACTTTGGCTGGTACTCGTCAATGGTCGGCGTCTGCTGGTTTTGCGGAGCCTGGTCCTGCTGCGTCATTGCCGTGCGCGGCCAAACGATAATCGCGGCAAACAGGGCAACGAGAATGGTTG
>JBGQDD010000305.1:0-4648 GCA_041495665.1 Candidatus Acidiferrum sp. | reverse complement strand
GGGCACTACCTCCGATCCCAAATTCATTCCTGACATTGGCGGTCTCGCCAAAGATCTTTTCAAGTCAGAGTTGGGTTGCCTCGGTAGCCGCTCTACTGCCAGCACCGCCAAAGTGCCAGCGCAGGGGCAAAATCCCGCCGACGCCATAAGTGCTCTCGGCGGCCTCTTCAAAAAGAAAAAGCCCTAGGATAAAAAAAAGTTGAAAACTAAAAACTAGAAACTGAAAACTGAAAACCGAAAACTGATTCTTCACTCATATCGCAGCGCTACCATCGGATCGACGCGCGACGCCCGACGCGCTGGAATGTAGCAGGCCAGCAGTGCCACGAGGCCAAGCACGGCCGCAATCAGCGGAAAAATCCAACTCCCGCCTGCGTGAAAGTCGTGCAGCAAACTTTCGAGCACCCGTTTCAAGGGCAGAGAAGCCGTCATGCCGACGGCGATCCCGATCAACGCGAGTTTCATTCCGTCCGCGAGAACGAGGTGCAAGATCTTGTTCTTGTCTGCTCCGAGCGTCATGCGGATGCCGATCTCCTGCGTCCGGAGTCCGGCCGTGAAGGCGACCAGCCCATACAGGCCCACCGCCGAGAGTGTCAGCGCCAGGGCCGCAAAAATCCCGAGCATCGCTCCGAACAATCGGTCACTGGCGATCTGATTTCCGATTCTTTCTTCGAAGCTCATGACGCTCGCGACAGGCTGGTCTTTATCAATGCTCCAAACCGACTCGCGCAGTCCGGGAGCCAGCGCCTCCGGATTTCCCTTCGTGCGTACCATCACTGCCATTTCTCCCGCCGGTCGCTGCAAATAATTCTCGTACATTCCCGGATCATCCGATGCTTGCAGCGGCCAACCTTTCACGTTCCCGACGATTCCGATCACCTCGCGCCATTGGGCTCCGCTCTCGCCTCCCGTGTCGATCATCACCTGCTGCCCGAGCGAATCTCCTCTCGGAAAGAATCGCCGCGCAAACACTTCGCTCACGACAACTACGCCGCGGGTGCCTGGTCCATCGATTTCCGAAAATATCCGTCCGCGAATCAAGTGAATCCTGGCGGTGTCGAAGAATTTTGGACTCACTACAAAATATCTGGCCTTGGATCTTTCTCCCGGTGGCAGATTTTCTTGCCCCTTCATGCGGAAGGAAACTTCATCCGCGCCCCCCGCAGGCAGTACCGAAGCTATTGCAGCCGATTCCGCACCGGGCAGATTGTCCAGCTTGGCGAGCAGCTCGCGGTAAAACGCTGTCTGCTTACCGCCGCCGGAATAGTGCGAATCCGGGAGCGACACGGAGGCCGTCAACAAATGTGCCTGGTCGAACCCCAGTCCCTTCCTTATGCCTTCGATGAGCCCGCCGGTGAGCAGCCCAGTTCCTGTCAAGAGGAGGACCGACAGCGCAACTTCTCCTGCCACCAGGACACTGCGCAAGCGGTTCTGTCTGCGTCCCGCCGAAGCTTTCGCGCTGGAGTTCTTCAGGATGGTGTACACATCGGAAGTTCCAGACTTCAGCGCCGGGGCCAGCCCGAAGATGACCGCCGCCAGCAGCGAAATCCCGGCCGTGTAGGCCAGCACTCTGACATCTACGTTCAAATCGAGCGCTCGCACTTCTTCGTTGAAGCCAAGCGCCGATTTCAGCAGGCGGGCGCCCCATATCGTTAGCGTCAGCCCCGCTGCGCCTCCCAGCGCTGCGAGCAAGAACGCCTCCGTCAGCAATTGGCGGATCATCCGCAGCCGTCCCGCGCCCATGGCGAGGCGCACGGCAATTTCCTTGCCGCGACCGGTAGCCCGCGCCAGCAGCAGTCCCGCGATATTGGCGCACGCAATGAGCAGGACGAATCCGACGGCGCTCATCAACACAACAAACGCCGGGCCGGCGTTGAACACGCGGATGGTGTAATCCTGTAAGGTCAGCACGGTTGCGCCCCAGCCCTTTTCCGTGTCTGGAAAATTATGTTCGGCGGCGAGCGCAAGCCGCTGAAATTCCGCGTTTGCTTCCGCCACGGTCGCTCCCGGCTTAAGCCTCGCGAAGAGGTACAAGTTTCGATTCTCGCGCGCAGCTGCGCTTCGCTGGCCTTCGCTCAATACAACCGGCATCCAGATCTGTGCCGAAAACGGCCGCAAGACGAACTGCGCGGGCATCACCCCAATCACTTCATAGCGTGTCCCGTTCAGCCGGAGGGATTTGCCGATGACGCTCGAGTCCCCGGCAAATCGCCGCTCCCACAATTCGTGGCTCAGAATTACCACGTGTTCGCGTCCGTCCTGGTCTTCGCCGTCGGCGAAAGTCCTTCCCATTTGCGCCGAAACTCCGAGCACGGAGAAAAAGTTCGCTGTCGTGCGCATGGCGCTCACGCGCTCCGGAGTGCCGTCTCCTGTCAGGCTCGCGCTAGCGTAAGGATCCGCTGCGGCCATGTCCACAAACACTAGATTCTGCTTCTTCCAGGCGAAGTAATTGGGGGCCGAGAAGGGATTCAGGTTCACCCCCCACGAGCTTACCGGACTGATCGCCGAGACCACCGCTAATCGCTGTGGATCTCGGACCGGCGGGCGCTTGAGCATTACTGCGCTTACAAAACTGAAAATCGTCGCGTTGGCGGCGATCCCCAGCGCCAGGGTGAGCACTGCCACCGTGGTGAACCCAGGGTTCTTCGAGAGCATCCGCGCGCCGAAACGCAGGTCCTGCAGCAACACTTCCAGTACCGGCAGCCCTCTGCGTTCGCGAACCATTTCTTTTGTTTGCTCGATGCCGCCCAGTTTGATAAGCGCCTCCCGCCGCGCCTCTGCGGCGCTCATGCCCGCGCGCAGATCGTCTTCGATGTGCATTTGGAGATGGCTTTCCATCTCCGCGGCAAGTTCGCGCTCTCGCCGGTCCTTTCGAAATACTTCGCCCAGCCGGAACAGCCATACACGCACGCGCCTCATGCCGATTCCTTTCCTGGAGACAGAAACCGCGCCAGAATTTCCTTGGTCTGTTCCCACTCGCGCGCTTCTTTAAGCAATTGCTTGCTCCCGGCGCGCGTCAGCTTGTAGTACTTGGCTTTACGGTGGTTGTCGGAGGTGCCCCACTCGGAGGAAATGTAGCCTTCCTGGTCCAGCTTCAGCAGGGCGGGGTACAGCGTTCCGTAATTCACCGCCAGCAGGTCGCCGCTGGTCTGTTCGATGCGGCGCGCAATCCCGTACCCGTGCAACGGCCCCAGCGCCTGCAAGGTTTTCAGCACCATCAAGGCCAGCGTGCCTTGCCAAACGTCCGCTCTTTCGCCCATCGTTTTCTCCTGTGGCTCCTATGGGTTACCCATACCTGTATGCTACAGTTCCTATGGGAATGCAATAGAAGAAACGCAGGACCCTCCCATTTTGTTTCCGGGATTTTTTCTTTTTTTGCAGTTCTCCACTTCTTGACTCTTCCGAAACTTCGCACTAGCCTCATCCGTCTACCTTTACGGTTGCCGGGGGACGGTTTCCTTTCAACGCCTTCGCGAGGAGTCTTGCATGCGTTTCAACCTGATTCTCAGGTGTGTGTCAGCGGTCTGTTTTGTGGCGCTGTTGGCTCTCTTCTGTGCTGCACCATCTCTATACGCGCAAGGCGGCGAGCCGCAATACTTCGCCATTCGCGGGGCCAAAGTCGTACCTGTTTCCGGGCCGCCCGTGGAGCACGCCACCATTGTTATCTCTCGGGGCCTCATCACGGCGGTGGGAAAAGATATCGCCATTCCGCCTGAAGCGTGGGTCATCGACGGCAAAGGCCTGATCGTTTACCCGGGCCTCATCGATTCCTTTACCGACGTGGGAATTCCCGTCGCTCCTCCCGCGGCTGGTGAAAGCGGTCCGCGTCGTACACCAGAGGGCGCGCGCGGTCCAGAGGACCGGCCCGCCTCTACGCCGTGGCGCAGCGCAGCGGACGAAATCAGCCTGAGCGACAAACGCATCGAAACCTGGCGCAACGCGGGATTCACCACCGTGGTTTCCGCGCCGAAAGGCGGAATTTTCCCGGGGCAGGCGGCGGTGCTGGATCTGGCGGGCGAACGCGCGGGAGATCTGGTGGTGAAATCGCCGGTGGCGATTCCGGTGGCACTCCAGACTTCCGGAGGATTCGGCGGCGGGTTTCCCAATTCGATCATGGGAGTGCTCGCCTACGTTCATCAAGTCTGGCTGGACACGGAGTGGAGCACCAAAGCGCAGGCCACGTATGAAAAGAGTCCTCGCAGCGTGGCGCGGCCCCGTTATGACCGCACGGAAGCCGCGCTTGCCGATGCGCTGGAAGATCACGCACTCGTTTTGATTCCCGCGAATAATTCCGTCCAGCTCCGCCGCGCACTCGAACTCGTGGATCGCTGGCATGTCAACGGCGCTATCTACGGCGGCCAGATGGCTTATGAAGTGGCACCGGAAATCGCCGCGAAGAAACTGCCGGTGCTCGTGAACCTCAAATGGCCCGAAGCTGAAAAAGACGCCGATCCGGAGGAGAAGCCATCGCTTCGAACGCTGCAATTCCGCGACCGCGCACCGTCTTCACCGGCGGCGCTGGCCAAAGCCGGCGTCAAATTCGCATTTTATTCTGGCGGCATCACCGCGCCGAAGGACACCCTGAAAGCGGCGAAGAAATCGATTGACGCGGGCCTCGCGCCGGATGCCGCACTTCGCGCGCTGACGC
>JBGQDD010000304.1:0-4651 GCA_041495665.1 Candidatus Acidiferrum sp. | reverse complement strand
TATGGATCCTTTGTATCGCGGCCCGCGAAGCCGTGGAAGAACATAAATTCGTACGGCATCCGCGGCCTACTCGGCTCATGACATTTGCTCGCTTACTCTACAACCGTTGGCGTCATCGGGAAAGCCACCCGCCGTCCACCGCCGGGACATGCACGCTCTGCCGTTCCTCAAGCGGCGAAGTGCTTAGTCTGGAGTAGGTTCAGAGCGGCCACGGTGATAGCTTTCGGGCGGACCGAGATAACTAGGTTTCTCGCCGCCGAGATTCACTACCAGCTTCTGCAACACCACGCCCGGATCCACCATCCAGAACTTCAAAGTGTGATAGCCCGATTTTGTGAGTGCGTGTGTGGACTTCACGCTGCGCACGCTATCTTTCACGGACGTTTCCCAGTCTTTCACCGCGTGCTGCGCGAGCGCATCGATGATCTGAGGTGCTTCGTCATCGAATGAGATGGCGTATCGCAGGCCACGGCCCGGCACGAAATTCAACGTGGGCGCGAGGATAGCTTCAACTTCCACGGTGTGCGGATCGAAAAGATACAATTTGTATTCGAGGCACGGAGAATCCCGCGGCGGCGTCACGCTTTCCGCCGTTACGGGGAACACGGACATGGACGACAGAGTCCGTCCGAGGTCGTCAATCCTTTCCCACCGCGCCGACGGCCCATCGATTTTCTTGCTGTAGTGCACTGCTTCCATCGAAACGAACCCATCGCTCTCCACAAATCCGTCCAGCGATTCTCGCGTCAGCTCTTGCGGACGAGACGCGTTCACGTTCACGACCACTTCTTGGGCGCTGCCCCCCACGATTTTTACGGAGCCGCTCGTAAAACCCACGGGGACCTTGTTCCAATCCACGCTGACCCACACGCGCCGTTCCTTCTCAATCGTCCCCTGCGATTCGCTCAGCACGATCCACAGTGCGCTCGATGTGGCGGACAATACAAATGGCTCCCGGCCTCGATTGAAAATGTCGATGTAGCGGCGTTGCTGGTTGAAAACGTCGAGCGGTGGGAGAGTTGGTTCGCCAGGAGAGCCCGGCCAAGCAAGCGCTGAACCTTCAACGGCCACGCCGAGTTGCGCCGGAGCAGGAATTTCAATCTCGGTGACCTTGGGCATGGCGTTCACCGGCGGCTGGTTCCAGTAGGTATAGCCGATGTGCGTTTGATCCATCATGTGGTCCCACTTGCCGTGTGCCAGCGTGTGGTTGTAATAGGCGGAGAGATCCCCGTCGGCCTTAAACAAGGCGCGCGCCTCAGCAGCCAAATCGTTCGCGCTCGCTCGGCCTTGGCTGGCGTAGAGCTGGTTTCTGCCCGCAGTGATGTACAACTCCGTCACGATCGCGGACGCCCTCGTGGGGTACAGCACAAGCTCGAAGAAAGCATCGCGCTGGTTCTCCGGCAATTTGCCGTAGATCTCTTCCGCCTTCGCCGCAGCGGCCTGGAAATCAGCGAAAACGGTGTCCGCCTCCCGGTAGTCCACCAGGCTGAACGTGCTGGGCTCCAGCAACTCTGGTTTGCGCCTGCCGTTGTATTTCGTGTATTTCGAAAGTATATCCGCAATTTCCGGCGCGAACTCCGGTCCAAATTGCCGCTCCGCCCAGAGCCTTGTGAATTCAGAGATTTTCTCTTTGGGCCAGTTTTCCGGCTTCCACGCCATGTTCAGAAATAAATCGATGGGCAATTCCATCGGCTTCAGGTCGCCTACGTTTACGATCCAGATTCGATCGGCGCCGTAGTGATACGCGAGATTCATCTGCTCCCAAACCTTGGCAATCGGAATGGTGTTCAGCCACTTGTAAGAACGCGGATCGCCGACGTAATCGAAGTGATAGTAGATTCCAGCACCGCCGCTGCGCTTTCGTTCCTCCGGGGTTGGCAGCCTGCGGATATTTCCCCAGTTGTCGTCGCACCAGAGCAGCGTCACGTCGTCGGGAACACGCATGCCCTTCTCGTAATATTCCTGCACTTCCTTATAGAGGGCCCAGTCTTGCGGCACCTTGGATAAAGCCGGGTTTACGCGGTTCGCGATCATTTTGCGCTGATCCGCCACGATCTTTTCCAGCAAGGCGATGTTAGCGCCCTCGGACATCGGCATGTCACCGTCTCCGCGCATGGCCAGCGTGATGATGCTCTCGTACTTCTTGTTGCGTTCGACCCCTTGGTCCCAGAATTCCTTCAGCACTTCGGCATTTTTCGAATAATCCCACGGACCTTTTCCATGCCGCTTCCACTCCTGCTGCGCGCGCAGCATCGGTTCGTGATGAGATGTGCCCATCACGATGCCGTATTCATCGGCGAGCCGGGGATTCAGCGGGTCGTCCTCGTTGAAGGCGTTGTTCCACATTGCCGGCCAGAGATAGTTGGCCTTCAATCGCAAAAGGAGTTCAAAAACCTTGGTGTAAAACTCATGATTGTAATTCCCGTATTTTCCCTTCACCCATCCACTGAGCGAGGGCGCTTCATCGTTCAGGAAAAGTCCGCGGTACTTGACTGCCGGCGGTCCTTGCACATGCATGCCCGGCTTTACAAAGAGTTCATCGTGATGCTGGACGGGAACGTCGGCCCACCAGTACCACGGCGAAACTCCAATCTGGCCGGAAAGATCGTAGACGCCGAAGATTGTTCCTCGTTTATCGCTTCCTGCGATAATCAGAGCGCTGGCCACGCCCGGCAGCGGCTTCACCACGACCTGAATGAGAAACGATTCCCATTTTCCGGCGATGGACTTCACATCGATCTTGCGTTCGCGGATCAGTTGATCGATGATTTTGCTCTTTCCAAGCGTGCCCACGATGATCGCATTCGATCCAAGGCTCTTTCCGTCGTGCGCGATCGCCGCCGTGCACTTCGAAACACGCTCGATGTCCGCCTGCAAATCGTTGACCGCGCGAACGACACCTGGAAAGTCATCTGATTCAACAAATAGAGTTGCGGCGGCGTTTCGCGTGACGATACTGAAATCTCCGGCGTGATAAGCGGGGTCCACATAGCGATCCTCGCCGACCGTGAGAGCATGAAGCAGCGGAGTCGCGAGGAGACAAAGGACCATTAACAGGCCTGCTTTACTGGCAGAGCGCGCGTGTGAAGGCCGCTTGCAATCGCCACGAATGACGCAATGTCCCATGCTGGAGTGTAGTCGAAGCGGATTGCGGATCATTCCAAGATTCACTCTTTTCCAAATTGACAGTCCGCGAACTTTAGGAACTGTCTAGAACGCACGTACTTCATCACAATGTCAGGCACAATGCTCCGGCAAGTTTCCCTATTTCTGCGCACCCTCTATCGGTCGTCGCTAAGCGGATCCCGACTTTGTAGAAACAGAAGGGCGGTCGACTTCACTGGCAGCGGATGCTACGCCAAGCCCCAAATAGCGTTGCGCATTTCCAAAACAGACGCCTTGCACCAGTGCGCCAAGGAGTTTTTCGTCGTCGGGAAGCTCTCCACTCTCCACCTCGCGCCCGATCAGGTTGCAAAAAACACGCCGAAAGTATTCGTGCCGCGGAAAGGACATAAACGATCGCGAATCCGTTAACATACCGATGAATTGCGATAGCAGCCCCGTGCTCGAAAGGGCGTTGAGCTGCCATTCGATGCCTTCCTTTTGATCGAGAAACCACCACCCGCTGCCAAACTGAATCTTGCCCGCCACGGGGCCTTCTTGAAAACTGCCAATCGCCGCCGCGAACGCATAGTTGTCCGCGGGATTGAGATTGTAGATGATGGTCTTGGGAAGGGAATTCTCCTGGTCGAGTTTGTCAAGAAATGAGCAGAGCGCCTCTGCTTGATTCCAGTCCCCAATGCTGTCAAACCCTTTGTCCGTGCCCACTTCGCGCGTCCGGCGCGTGTTGACGCTTCGCAGAGCAGCCAGGTGCAATTGCTTGGTCCAGCCTTTTTCGACATCCAAGCGGCCGAAAAATAGTAAGAGGTAGGACCCAAATTTTTCTGCCTCTTCGTTGGTTGCGGAAACACCAGCTCGTGCTTTGGCAAAGACGGCCGAGGCTTCTTGCTCCGCACAGGGCGCGTTGAAACAGTATTTCAATCCGTGATCGGAGAGCCTTCCTCCCAGCGCGTGGAAGTAGTCATGCCGCTGCTTCAAGGCGCCCAGAAAATCGCCAAGCGATGAAATAGCAATATTGCTTGCTGCTTCCAATTGTCCAAGCCATGGAACGAACTCTTCAGCAGTAGCGACAGCGAATGCCCTGTCCGGACGAAACGTCGGGAAAACGCTGAAGTTCTTCTCCGAGGTGGCAATGGCCTGGTGATACGAAAGGTCATCACATGGATCATCGGTCGTGCACAACGCCCGGACATTGAATTTTCTGAGAATCCCGCGCGCCGTTAGATCGGCGGACTGGAGCATGGTATTTGCGCGATCCCAAACTCCCTTGGCGCTAGTCTCATCCAGGAGCACTCCAATGTCGAAATACCGTTTTAGCTCCAGGTGCGTCCAGTGATAGAGCGGGTTGCGCAGAGTAGACGGTACAGTTCGGGCCCAGGCCAGGAACTTTTCGAAGGGAGACGCATCACCTGTGCAGAAGCGTTCGGGAATTCCATTCGCCCGCATCGCTCGCCACTTGTAGTGGTCGCCTTCGAGCCAGATCTCAAACAAATCTTTGAATCGCCGGTCAGCGGCGATATCGCGCGGCGAG
>JBGQDD010000303.1:0-4657 GCA_041495665.1 Candidatus Acidiferrum sp. | reverse complement strand
TCGCCAGCGACATCCCTGCCCTGCTCCAGCACACCCGCGAAATGTTTTTCCTGGCGGACGGCGACATCGCCGTTCTCACGGCAAAAGGCGTGCATGTGATGGACCACGACGGCCGCCCCGTCGAACGCCCCGCGCACCACGTCGCCTGGGACCCCATCATGGCGGAAAAGGGCGGCTACAAGCATTTCATGCAGAAAGAAATTTTTGAGCAGCCGCGCGCCGTGCGCGATACCCTGCTCGGCCGCATCTCGCAGGACACCGGAAAAGTCTTCCTGGATGAGATGGCGATTACGGAAAAGCAGTTCCGCGAATTTCAACAGGTCCGCATCGTCGCCTGCGGCACGAGCTGGCACGCCGGGCTGGCCGCAAAATTCATGATTGAGCGCCTCGCCCGTCTCCCGGTCGAAGTCGATTACGGAAGCGAATTCCGCTATCGCGACCCTATTCTGGATTCGAAAACGCTGACCGTGTGCATCAGCCAATCCGGCGAAACCGCCGACACCCTGGCAGCCCAGCGCGAAGCGAAATCGAAAGGCTCTCCCTCGCTGGCGATCTGCAATGTATTCGGCTCCATGATCACGCGCGAAGCCAACGGTACAATTCCGACCCACGCCGGGCCGGAGATCGGCGTGGCTTCCACCAAAGCTTTCACGGCACAATTGACCGCGCTGCTCCTGCTCGCTTCCTATCTCGGCCAGGTGCGCGGCAAGATGAGCGAAGACGCCGCCAGAACTTTGATGCAGGAATTCACGCGCATCCCCCACAAAATCGAGACAGTCCTACAAACGGATGAATCGGGGTTCTACGAAAACCTGGCGCGGCAATTCTTTCGCTATACCGATTTTCTCTATCTGGGGAGGGGCATCCACTACCCGATCGCGCTCGAAGGCGCGCTGAAGCTTAAGGAAATCTCCTACATTCATGCGGAAGGTTATCCCGCCGGCGAGATGAAGCACGGGCCTAACGCGCTGATCGACGAAAATCTGCCGGTTGTGGTCTTGGCGACGCGCGACGAGTCCGACCCCGAAGCAATGACGCGGTACGAGAAAAGTGTTTCGAACATCAAGGAAGTCAAAGCGCGCGACGGCATCGTCATCTCCATTGTCACCACGGGAGATCATCTCGCGCGCGAAGCCTCCGATCACATCATCGAACTTCCGCCCGCGCCGGAGTTGCTCGTGCCGCTGCTGGAAATCATCCCTCTTCAATTGCTCGCCTATCACATCGCCGTGCGTCTCGGTTGCGACGTCGACCAGCCGCGCAACCTGGCCAAATCCGTCACCGTGGAGTAACCGGGCCCGTTTCCGCTACTATAGGAATATGCTTCGCCTTTTTCGAGCGTGTCTCGGCGCTCTCGTGCTTCTCCTGCTGCCGGCCGGCTTCCCTTCTTCGGCGCAGACTCCCGACACAACCACCGCGCCATTGCGCGAAGTCCACGCCGACGGCGAAAAACTTCTCACCGAAGCCCAGGTCATCGCCATATCCGGCCTGATTCCTGGCGCGCAGATCGGCAAGAATGATTTGCAGACTGCTGCCGACAGGCTCGTTCAAAGCGGACTATTCGCCAAAGTAAGTTTCAACTTTCAGACGAAGGTCGCCGGCGTTCTGGTGACCTATCACGTGGAGGAATCGCCTCGCATCCCCATCTACTTCGACAATATTCCCTGGTTCGCGGATTCCACTCTGGGCGATGCCATCCGCACTAAAATTCCTTTCTTCGACGGGACTCTGCCCGAAGCCGGGGCCGCGGTGGATCAGGCCGGTGAAGCTGTGGAGGAGTTGCTCACTTCTCGCGGGCTGAAAGTGTCGCTCGAGCACTCGGTAATCGCGAATCCGAACGGTGAAGGAAACGTGCAGGAAATCCGTATCGAAGGAGCCGCACTCCTAATCGCGAAACTGGAATTCAGCGATCCGTCCCTTTTGGCCTCCAAAGCCGTACAGCAACATCTATCCGAGATACTGGGAAAGCCCTATTCGCGAATGACCATTGATCTCTTTCTTTCCGAAGCGATCAAGCCCATTTATCTCCAGCAGGGATTCCTGCGTGCGAAGTTGGGGCCGCCGGAGGTGCGATTGACGGGTGATCCCAATCAGAAGCTGCCCTCGCAAATTCCAGTCTATGTTCCGGTAGCGCCGGGCGAGATCTATCGCTGGAAGGATATCCATTGGACTGGAAACACTCTGGTGTCGGAATTCACGCTGAGCGGACTGCTCGGAATCAAGCACGGGGATGTGGCCGACGGCATGCAGATCGAAGCGGGATGGGATCGCGCTCGCGAAGAATACGCTCATCGCGGCTACCTCGAAGCGAAACTCGATCCGGCTCCGGCGTATGACGATCAAGCGCACACCGTTTCCTATGCGGTGACCATTCAAGAGGGACCGCAATACCGCTTCGGCAAAATGGTCCTCACCGGAATTTCTCCAGCTGCCGAGCGAAAGTTATACGCCGCGTGGCCGTTCGCTGCCGGTGAAATCTTCGACAAAGCAAAGTTTGAGGAACTCCTCGCCAAGCTGCAAACGCGCCAGGAACAGGTTTTCGGCGAGTTGCCGGTGCACTACGAGAACGTCGGCCATTGGCTGCAAACGGATGCAAGCAACAGCACCGTTGACGTGCTTCTGGATTTCAAGTGACTCCGAATGCCGCGCAATCTGCGATGCCAGCGGCACTCTGAGATATACTCAGCGCTGCGATGAAAGAGCTCATTCATATTCGCCGTGCAGAGGGCGCCGCTGGGTGTGCGGAAGAAAAAGAAAATCTTCTGCTCGCTCGGCTTGCGGAGATTCCTTCGCTCATCGTCGCGCTCTCGGGCGGCGCGGACTCCGCCTACCTGGCCTGGGCAGCCCACGCAGCGCTGGGTGCCCGCGCTCTATCCGTAACCGCGCTCTCGCCGAGTTACTCCGCTCACGATCGCGCCATAGTGGAAGAGTTTGTGAACAAACTGGGCGTGCGCCACGAATTCATCGAAACGCACGAAATGGAGAACCCCGCCTATCGTGCGAACGCGGCCGACCGTTGCTATTTCTGTAAAGACGAACTGTTTTCCGCGTTGGACGTATTGGCGCACGCGCGCGGCTTTGCCGCCGTCGCTTATGGCGTGAACGCCGATGACACGCTCGATTTTCGCCCCGGCCATCGCGCCGCCACGGAGCATCAGGTTCTAGCGCCCCTGCTGGATGCCGGCCTGACCAAGGCCGAGATTCGGCTGCTTTCACAGCGTGTCGGTTTGCCCACCTGGGACCGCCCCGCCTCCGCCTGCCTCGCTTCGCGCTTGCCATACGGCACGGAAGTGACAACGGAGCGTCTCGGACTGGTTGAGCGGGGCGAAGCAGCCCTGCGCGCGCTCGGATTCCGCCAATTTCGAGTGCGTCTCCACGATAAGCTTGCGCGCGTGGAAGTAGCGCCCGACGAAATGCCTCGCGCTCTTGCGCCAGAAATGGCAGCCCTCATGGCGGACCGGCTGAAAGCGGCAGGCTTCACTTACGTTGCCCTGGACTTGGAGGGATATCGCCAAGGCTCGCTCAACGAGTCTCTTGCGCCTGTCGGCAGGCGTTCTCCAAAAGCTGCTCGGGGAACATAATTCTCTGCTCTTGCGTAGCTATAAGTGGAACGGCTCAGAGCAAGTCCCTGCACCGTTACGGAGGATGAATGGCGCGCCATCGCAATCTTTGCTTACCACTCGTGTTCTTTTCGGCCATCGTTGTTCTGGCTGGCTGCAACAATGGACCCACGGTAAGCGGCACCTTTGATCGCAACTACGATGTGACCGGTCCCATCCGCGTGGAACTGACCAACGCCTCCGGCGACGTGGACATCACGGGTAGCGCCGACAGCAAAGTGCACGTGCGTGGCGAAGTGCGCGTATCCGGATTCGGCTCGGAACGCTCGCAAAAGCGCCTGGATGATACCCTCGCGAATCCCCCCATCGAACAAAGAGGCGACACCATTCGCATCGGCAAGGAAATGTCTCGCATGCGCAACATCAGCATCGCCTACACGATTCAGGTGCCGCGCGACACGGAAGTCAGCGCTACCCTGGCGTCCGGCGCGCAGACGATTCGCGGCGTGCGCGGCCCGGTAAAAGCGCAAGCTGCTTCGGGATCCATCCGTGTGGAAAAAATAGAGCGCGACGCCCAGCTTACGACCGCCAGCGGGTCGGTGTCGGCCACGGATATTGGCAATGACGTCCGCGTGTCATCCGCTTCGGGAAGCGTGACGGTCTCGAACACTCGGGGCGATGTGCGCGTGAACGCCGTTTCGGGCGACATTCATGTATCCAATCCCGGAGGGCGTATCGAAGCGGATACCGCCAGTGGCGAAGTCGAGATTCAGGGTGCGGCAAGTGACGTGAAGGCGCGAACGGTCTCGGGGCGCGTTTCCGTCCAGGGAAATCCAGGCGCCAACAGCTACTGGGAGCTGAAAACGCTTTCGGGTTCCCTGCAACTCGGCGTCCCGGCTTCTGCGAATCTCCATCTCTCGGCGGAAGCGGTCTCCGGCGAGATTCGCACCGACATTCCGATCGTTGTTGAGGAACAAGGCAAGCATTCTCTTCGAGCCCACATGGGCAGCGGTGGCGGACGCGTGGACGTGCATACCGTCTCCGGCGAAATTCGTGTGAGCGGCACGAAATAGCATCGCGTACATTCATTTTGCAGG
>JBGQDD010000302.1:0-4666 GCA_041495665.1 Candidatus Acidiferrum sp. | reverse complement strand
GGTTGTCTGCTCCGTGAAAACCGTTCTGGATGCGGCGCGGCAGGCGGGCGTCTCGGTTGTGTACGTTCAAATGGGATACAAACCGGACTTGAGCAATAGTGGAGGGCCGAATTCTCCGAATTGGCATAAAGAACTGGCGATGCACCTGATGAATTGCCGGCCGGAATTAAAAGGGAAGCTGCTGACGGAAGGCACCTGGGATTTCGCCATCGTGGAAGATCTGAAGCCGGAGGCTGGGGACCTGGTGGTGATAAAAACGAGGTACAGTGGCTTCGCCGGAACAACGCTTGATTCTCAACTACGGACGCGGGGCATCCGGTATCTTTTCTTCGCGGGCATTGCCACAAACGTTTGCGTGGAGTCCACTTTGCGGGACGCGTATTTCCAGGACTATTGGCCGATCCTGATCGCGGATGGCGCCATGCCCGCGGGTCCGGCGTCGCTGCACGAAGCTACTCTCTTCAACGTGGAGAATTTTTTCGGCTGGACGATTCACGCGGAGGAGTTTGTTAAGGCAATGAGAACAACAAAGCCATGAGGGCATCGTGCTGACTGCGGATATCGACATCGGCGGAACATTGACGGATGGCATTTTCATCGATGGCCAGAAGCTGGTGTGCGTGAAAGTGGACACCACTCCGCACGACTTGACGGTCTGCCTGTTCGAATGCCTCACTCAGGGCGCCACACAACTGGGTTACGCCGACGTGGACGCCTTCCTGGAAAACCTCGAGCTTATCCGCTGGTCCACCACGATTACATCCAACGTACTCGCCGAATCTCGCGGGCCGAGGATCGGCTTGTTGATTTCGCGCGGTAACGAAAAAAATCTTTACGGGCGCGATGCGCACAGCGTGGTGCTGAAAGGAATAATTTCCGAGCGCGACGTGATTGGAGTGGACGACTCCACCAGCGATACGGAGATCATGAATGGCGTGCGCGCACTTTTGGAGGGCGGAGTCCGGCGCATGTGCGTCAGCCTGCAGGGCGCACACCGCTGTCCGGACCGGGAGATACAAATCAAACGCATCATCGATCAACAGTACCCGGATCACTTTCTGGGCTCGGTGCCCGTACTTGCGGGAAGCGATATCTCCAAGAGCGCAGACGACGCGACGCGAACTTATTGCGCGATCATCAATGCCTACACGCACGGAGCGCTGGCAGCTTCGCTTTTTAAGGCGGAGGATGACCTGCGGGTAGAGCACGGGTACCCCGGCACGTTTTTGGTTAGCCACATCAACGGCGGCGTCGCGGGTATTGCCAAGACCAAAGCGATCGACACGATTGAGTCCGGCCCCATCCTCGGGATCCACGGCAGCGCCCATCTCGCGAAGATTTACAAGATTAACGATGTCATCGCGCTGGACGTCGGGGGCACCACGGCGAAAGTGAGCGTGCTGCGAGATTTGAAGCCGGTCCAAAGGAAGCCGTCGGATATTTTCGGCATTCCGGTGCAGATCTCACTTCCGTATCTGCGCTCCATCGCCCTCGGCGGAGGCAGCGTGGTCAAGGCTCAGATAGACGGCAAGTCTGGGGAGATAACGCTTGGTCCTGAGAGCATGGGCTCACTTCCCGGACCAGCTTGCTATGGCCTCGGAGGCGACAAGCCCACACTCACGGACGCGTTCGTGGCTGCAGGGCTCATCAATCCGGAGTATTTTCTCGGCGGGACGAAAGCGATTCAACTAGAGACTGCGCGCAATGTTATCCAAGAGCTAGTCGCGGGGCCACTGAACATAACGCTTGAAGAGGCGTGCCGGAGCATCATTGGGATGGCATGCACAGCGGTGGCGAATCTGATCGCGCATGCGGGCGCGGAGCTGGGACGAAATCTTGCCGGCCACGCGCTTTTTGCTTATGGAGGAAACGGAGGGCTGTTTGCGTGCGGTGTCGCGGAGAAGGCCGGCCTGGAGCAGGTTTATTTCTTTTCGCTGGGTCCGGTGTTCAGCGCGTTCGGATCGTCCGTTTCCGACATTTCTCACGTATACGAGCGTACGCCGCGGATCACCTCGATTTCAGACGCTGCCGGAGAGGAGCTCAATCGAATCCTCAAGGATATAAAGGCGGAGAGCCTGCGGGATCTGCTGGGTGAGGGGATCAAACCGGACGGAATCGAATACACGATGGAACTGGAAGTGTCTGGTCGAGGCAAGCCGACGATGCCGGTGGTGTTTCCGGAAGCATCTTTTGGCGATGCGGGGAGTATTCGCGCAACCTGCGAGGCAAGAACCGGAGTTGCCGCCGATCTTTCCGCCATTGAGTTGCTTCGCGTGCAAATTCGCAAAGCGATGCCGAAGCCGGCCCTCGCGGAAAGACCCCTGCAGGGAGCCGATTCGAGGCACGCGATCAAGGGGATCAGAAAAGTTGCGTGGGGAAGTTCGAAGGGTGAAGCGCAACTTTATCACTGGGAGTCGCTGCAGCCTGGGAATCGCGTGGACGGTTGTGCGCTGCTGGAAGGCGCAAACAGCACTTATTTCGTTCCGGAAGGCTGGACGCTGGTGGCCGACCAATTCGGAAACGCGAAACTGAACAGACGTTAGAAAAGACGAAATTCAGCAGTACATAGTGACGAAAACGAGGGGAACGCGATGGCATCCGAACAGGAGAACCGCATCCGGGTGACGGAATACCTTGACCTGGATATTCAACAGGAGCGGTGGCTGTGCAATCGGTGCGGACATGAAATCGGTCCCGCGCGGGAGAATTACAAGAAGGGCTGCTTGCTCCACGACCGCGACCCACGAGAAATTCATCCGCCGCTTGTTGCAGGAGAATTTAATTTTTCGCCGGACCCGCTCTGGGTGCGGATTGTGGAGATTTATTGTCCCGGTTGCGGGACGCAGATCGAGACGGAATATCTCCCGCCAGGCCACCCGATCACCTGGGACATTGAGATGGACCTGGACAGCTTGAAAGAAAGATTGCGAAAGGGCGAATTTGTTATCCGCGCGCAGCGTCTCGAGGTTGCCGAGTGAATTCCATTGATATCGACGTGGGCGGGACGTTTACGGACCTGGTGCTCAATTTTGGCGGGAAAACGCTCATTAAGAAAGTTCCCACCACGCCTTACGACCTTTCCGTTTGCTTTTCGAGGGTCATTGAAGAAGGCGCCAGCGCGGTTGGCCTCAAGATCGAGGAACTGCTTCCCTCGATCGACATGATTCGGTATTCCACGACGATCGCGATGAACCGCCTGATTGAGAGGAAAGGGCCGCGGCTGGGGTTGATCACGACGGAGGGGCACGAGGATGTGGTCTTGATCGGCCGTGGTGCGCAATGGATCGATGGAACGCGCGTTGCGGAGCGGCGGAACCTGGCGATTCAGAAAAAACCGGAGCCGCTGATTCCGCGGGACATGATTGTGGGCGTTAAAGAGCGCATCGACTCTCGCGGGAATATTATCCGCGTTCTGGATGAAGACGATCTTCGTTTGAAGGTTCGCTATTTGGTGAACCACGGCGCTAGAGGATTCGTGATTTCCCTGCTTTGGGGATTTCTGAATGCCGCTCACGAAAAGCGCGTGAAAGAGATCATCCGGGACGAATACAAGGAGTTTCACATTGGCTATCTGCCGGTGGTGCTTGCGGGGCAGGTGGTGGGCAAGCTGGGTGAATACGAGCGGACGCTCGCGGCGATACTGGATGCGTATTTGCAGCGTTCCATGCAGATCGAACTTTCCGCCATGTGGGACAAATTGCGCGAGCGTGGATACAAGAAGCCTTTATTGATGATTCAGAGTTCCGGCGGAATCGCGGAGGTTTTTCGAACGACGGCGAGCCGCACGTTTAACAGCGGTCCGGTGTCTGGGCTGATGGGCGCGCACCACGTCGCAAAAACGCTGGGCTATCAGAACGTGATTATGACGGACATGGGAGGGACCAGCTTTGACGTTGGGCTGGTGGTGAAGGACAGCGTGCGAAGCTACGATTTTCGGCCGATCATCGATCGGTGGATGGTGGGCATCACGATGATCAAGACGCTGTCCATCGGCGCGGGCGGAGGCTCGATCGCATGGCTGAATAAATTATTGCAGAATCGGATGCAGGTGGGGCCGAAAAGCGCCGGCTCGATGCCGGGGCCGGCTTGCTTTAACCGCGGGGGAAAAGAGCCGACTGTCACCGACGCGGATGTTGTGCTGGGCTACATCAACCCCGAATATTATTTCGGCGGCAGGATGCGGCTGAATAAGAATGCTGCTATCCAGGCGATCCGGGACAAAATTGCGAAGCCGCTGGGGATCGAAATCGAACAGGCCGCGGAGGTGATTCGAAAGATCGTGAATGGGAACATGGCCTCGGCGATTGTAAAAGAAGTTCATTTGCGCGGGTACAGTCCGGAGGATTTCGTTTTATTTGTTGGCGGAGGGGCGGGGGCGACGCACGTTGAGGGGTACAAGGCTGACGTGAGAAAAGCCGTGGTGTTCCATTTCTCTCCGGTGTTCTGCGCTTTCGGCTCATCCACTATGGACATCATGCATGTTTACGAGGCTTCAAAGAAAATCACTTTGCTCGAACCCGGTACGCAGAAACCTTCGCAAGAGTACGCGACGTTTAATCGCACGGTCGAAAATCTGGTTGAACAGGCCAAGCGAGACCTGGTTGCCGATGGCCTTAATATTCAGGATGCGAGTTTTGTGCTCGAACTGGACATGCTCTACGGAGGG
>JBGQDD010000301.1:0-4697 GCA_041495665.1 Candidatus Acidiferrum sp. | reverse complement strand
TGTCCTCTCGAAACCAATCCTCCCGAAGGATTCACCGGGATCTGGCCGTAGCGACACGTTGCTCCTGAGGCTGTGAACGGTCCACCCTGCCCGCGCGGACAAAATCCAAGATCTTCGACGAGGTGAATTTCCGCGAAAGAAGTGGCATCGTGAAGCTCGACGACGTCGATATCGTCCGGCTTGAGGTCAGCCATCTGATAGGCGCGGCGCGCGGCCAGCACCGGCGCGCGCTCGTCTTCCCAGGTTGCGCGGAAACGCCCGCCCGCCACACCGTGCCCGCGAACGCGTACGGCACGGTTGCGAGCTCGTTCGGGCATTTTGCGCAGGGCTGCACCGGAACAAAGCAGCACCGCGGCAGCAGCATCGCCGATGGGGGCGCACATGGCGCGCGTGAGCGGCTCGCAGACCATGCGGTCGGCAAGGACAGCATCGGCGTCCATGGGAAAGCGATACTGGGCGCGCGGATTGGCGACGGAGTTGGTATGGTTCTTTGCGGCAGCACACGCAATCTGGGCCGCCGTCGTGCCATATCGCGCCATGTGCGTCTTCGCCCAGAGCGCATAGATGTCCATGGCAATGGAGCGTTCGGGACTCGGCTCGAATTGCGTTCCGCAAGCGCTAGCCATGCTCTTGTAGAGTTCCATCCAGTCCTGGGGATCCAGAAAATCCGTTCCCTTTTCGAGACGGACAAAAAACTCCGCTCGCCGCGCCGGGTCGTACATTTTCTCCATGCCGATGGCGAGGGAAACTTCGCACTGCCCGGAAAGGATGTCCTTCCACGCCCCATTGAAGGCAAGACTGCCGCTGGCACAAGCCGCTTCGACGTTGGTCGTAGCGACACCGGCGGGGAGCAATCCCTCTTCCACGAGCGGCAGCAGGCAGACCTGGCCTCTCACGTTTGGCTGGCCCCAAAAATCCAGCATCATGTTGCTGAACCAAACGTGCCCGATCGCGCCGCCGTCGATGCCTGCGTCTTCGAGCGCACCCAAATAGGCCTCCCGCACAAAATCTTTCGGCGACCGCTGCGGGAATCGTCCGGCGGGCGTGCTGTAGATCCCGAGAATGAAAACATCTTCGATCATGGTTGACGTTCTTCCGGAGTCCTCGCGCTTCCGCGCAGCCTCAGTGCACGGCGCGATCCGCTCCCTCCCAAAAGGGCTTGCGGATTGCTTTCTTATCGGTCTTGGCCGCCGGGGTCTTCGGAATTTCGCGCCAGAATTCGACCGATTTCGGCGACTTCACGCCGCCGAGCCTCGTTTTGCAGTGCGCGACGATCGCTTCTTCGTTCAGTACTTCGCCATCGCGAAGCACGACGATGGCTTTCACCGCTTCGCCCCATTTTTCATCTGGCACGCCAATCACCGCGCATTCGCGCACTTGCGGCAATTCCATCACGCAGGCTTCGACTTCCGCGCAGTACACGTTGAAGCCGCCGGTGATGATCATGTCCTTCTTGCGATCGACAATATAAAAAAAGCCGTCTTCGTCTCGGTATCCGACGTCACCCGTGTGATGCCAGCCGTGGGTTCGTATTTCCGCCGTCGCTTCCGGCAAATTGTAATAACCGGCGCCTACTAGAGCGCCGCGCGCGACGATTTCGCCGGTTTTGAGGGGAGGAAGGATTTTGCCGTCGTCATCCATAATCGCGAGACGCACCGCCAGGGTCGGTTTGCCGCAACTTCGCAGCCGCTGCGGATGATCGCCCGCGGCGGCCGCCGCCACCGTCGCAGGATCGAGAAACGTCATGTACATGGGCGCTTCGGTCTGGCCGTAGGATTGGCACAGGCACGGGCCGAAAACTTCAATGCCTTTTTTGAATTTGTCCGGTGAGACGGGAGCCGCGGCAATTAAGAGCCGCCGAAGGCTGGAATAGTTGAAATCGCCGAGCTGGGGATGCGCGAGCAGCGCATAGTACGCGGTCGGTGGAAGGAAAACGTGCGTGACGTGAAAGCGATCGATACTCTGCAGAACTTCCAGCGCGTCGAAGGCGGGGAGCACCACGTTGGTGGCACCGAGCGAGAACATCGCGAAGGCCACGACCCCCGCGGCGTGAGAAAGAGGCGCGGTGCTGAGGCAGACGGGATCGATGTCATCGCAGCGCAGATTTTGATGGGCCAGCTCGGTCATCGTGCCCCAGGACAAGCTCGTCACCATCACGCCCTTCGCCGGCCCGGTAGTCCCGCCGGTCGGCACGAGGCCCACAAGACGATCCAGATTCCCCGTAGGATCGCCCCAATCGATCTCCTCTGCTCCAGAACTTTGCTTCATGAAAGATTCCAATGAGGGGTCGCCGTCATTCTCCGCATCGATGCAAATGAAGTGACGCAACGTCGGCACGAGCGTCTTAATTTCGCGCACCTGTTCTTGAAAGCTGCTGTGATAAAACAGCCAGGAGGTGCCCGCATAGTTCAGATATTGGACGTTCGCGTCCAGCGCGTTTCGGGAATTGACGGGAACCCAGACCCCTCCGGCACGCATGAGTCCCAGCATGCAGAGTAAAATCCGGGCGTCGTTGGGCGAAATGATGGCGACGCGCTCCTCGCCGCGCAATCCGGAGGACCACATCGCCTGGGCGATTCGCTGGCTGGCTTCGCGCGCCTCGCGATAGGAATACTGCGCCGTGCGATCCATGATCGCGATTCTGCCGGGAAATTCTTCCGCCCCCTTGTCGAAGTAATCTATCGCGCGCATTTCGATGAACCCTCTATGAACTGAGCTTCGCGTTCGAAAGCCCGAAATTCTGCAAGGCTTGGAGAAGTTCCCGATGCCCAAAAGCCTCGCACGGCGAAGCAAATCCAACCTTGCACGGAGCGGCCAGTGCCAGATGATGCGCCGCAAACGCCTGCACCAGGCCCGTCTGGCGGTACGCGCAGCTTCCAAACATCGTGCACTGGACGGAGTTCATGCTCCCACGCCCCAGAACCACATCGATGGTGCGATGCACCCTCGTGTTTTCCCGTGGAGGCGTTCCCGCCTGCACGGAATTTGCCATTGCAGCAAGCTGGCGTTCTTGCTCCTGCTTGGGCAGCGGGCGGATATTTTCCTCGAAATGTTTTTCCGTGGCCGCAATCGTTTCCATGATTTGGCGGTCGAGCAGGCCACCAATGGTCTTTACGTTCGCAATCTGCGGATGATCCTTGAACCACACGGGATGCGGGAAGCCGCCCCAAGGCAGTGCGAGCTGCGTCTGTATCGAGCCGGGCGCGACCACTTCGTAAGCCTTCGCGCGCGGCCATGCTTTGTATTCGTTTTGTTCCAGGTAGCAGGCCTCCGTCGGGATCACCGCAAAAATTGTCTGGGTGGAACCGAACGTCGGCATGCCCTTGAACATCGAAAGGATTTCCAGCGTGTCGATCCCCCCCGCTTCGAGACAGAGACGCGACGCAATGTCGCTCGCCGTGGACATATACGCTGTCGCGGGCGCCGCGAGCAATCCCTTGTCCGCAAACTTCGGGCCCCACTTCTCCGCCACCTGCCGGACCCACGCTTGTTCTCCGCTGATGTCCATGTAGTGGCAACCGGCCTTCAAGCTGGCCTCAATCACTTGCGGACCGTAATAGATCAGCGGGCCAACTGTATTGCAGACCACTTTCGCGCCCGTAAAGAGTTTTGTCAGCTCATCCACCGATCCACTGACTTCGGCGATCTCGTAATCGGCCGTCTCGATGCCCGGCACGCGGCTCAAGACGTCCTGAATCTTCCCCCGGCTCCGGCCAGCGGCGATAAAGGGAACGTTGTATTCGCGGAGAAACTCCGCGACGAGGCGCCCCGAAAAGCCGCTGGCGCCATAAAGCACTACGGGCCTCTTGCTCATGAACTTCGCCCTCCTTCATCAACCGGCTATTGTTTGAGAATCTTCTTGTGCGAATGGGCCGGTCGATATTATGCTAAAGTTTCTTTTTAGCTAGTAGGCACCTTTTTGGTACCTGGTATCAGGAGCGACTCCAGCATGGATTCCTTCAATTGTCCCGTTAAAATCACCACCCACATCATCGGCGGAAAGTGGAAGCCTTCCATCCTCTTCTACCTTCAGGGCCGCATCTGCCGCTTCAGCGAACTGCAAAGGCTCCTTTCGGGACCCACCAAGAAAATGCTCACCCAGCAATTGCGCGAACTCGAGCGCGACGAGATCATCCGCCGCAAGGTGTACGCTCAAGTGCCGCCGCGCGTCGAATATTCGCTCACGAGACATGGTGAAAGCCTTCGCCCCATTCTTCGCTTGATGTCCGCCTGGGGAAAGAAACATCGCGCCCGCCACGGCGCAGCCCATAGTTAGTTCTCTCCGTTCCATTTCTTTGCGAGGGAGCGCCCATCGCCTCTCTCTCGATTATTCCGCAGGTGCCTCCTGCAAAGCGGGGCGCCCTACTTTTGCCAAATGCGTCTCTTTCAAAAACAACGCAACTACAAAAACCAGCACCGCTCCTCCCGCCGACATCCACATGGTGGCGCCGAGCCCGTAAGACTGAGCCACGGTCCCCGCCAGGATTGGCGCGAGCGTCGCCCCGATTATCTCCGCCGCCAGCGTGGCGAGCCCAATGGCCGTAGCGGCAAATTGCGGCGGAACGCTTTCGGTAGGCACGAGCACCAGGACAAGCGCCCCGATTCCCTGGCCGGCATTGGTCAAACAAATGATGGCAGCCAGAACCCAGGGGTACGCGTAGAGCGGCGGGATCAGCAGCGCGAGCGGCACGATCGTG
>JBGQDD010000300.1:0-4702 GCA_041495665.1 Candidatus Acidiferrum sp. | reverse complement strand
CATCGTACCCAGATCGGTGGTCCATGTAGTGCGCTCCGGGACCGGTCGTGCCGTCGGGTTCAACGTGACCGCCAGGGGAACGCGTTCCGGAGGCTCGACGGTCTGATAGAGCACGCTCGCGCCCGCAACCGGAAACTGCTTGGTGCTGTCAAGGACTTGCAGGCGCAAGAAGTGAGCGTTGTTTTCGGAGTAATGCACCACCTGAGTTCCTTCGTGACCATCCTTCCGGAACCGGAAAATAGGTGCGCGTGGCTGCACGAGGCGCCAGAGGCGGCCGTCGTCGCTCGCCTCCACGCGAACCCATTCGATAAAATCTGTTTCCGGAGTATGCAATTCGATGGCGTTGTGAAAAGGTGCCTGCTCTCCGATTTCAACAACGACCTGGGTGTAGAGGCCCGCCGCAAAACTCCTCTCGTGGAGCTTTGTCGCCCGCGAAACCGTGTTTTTCGAGCCCTCGCGGATAAGTATGGTGAACGGTGTCTCCGCGCCTTGATCGTCCATCACGCGCACGTCGGGCAGCCACAACCGGGCGCGCTGATAAACGTCAGATGGGACGGTTACACCGGCGAGCCGAGTCGCAGCAACTGGGGCGAGGTCGATCGAACGCGAGTAGCGCCAATGCTTCCACGGCTGCGGGAGCGGAGCGGCTGCCATTGTTTCCAAGACGACAAACAGAAATGCCGCTGATTTCCAGCCGCAGCGCAGCCAGTTTTTGGATTGCGTCTTCACGTTTTCTTCTGGTCCCCGTGGCCCGCCAGACGGCGCTGGTAGTAAAACGAAATCAGCAGCAGCGCGAGCCCCAGCAGCAGGAACGACACGATCCGGTAGAAACGCTCGAGTGATGAAAGGTCAAACAAGAAAACTTTCACGATCACCACACCCAGCAACGTCAGGGCCTGCCAGCGAAGCACCTCGGACTTTTTCAACACACCCGCAACAAGCAGACCAAGCGCGTAGATCAACCAGAGCATGGAGAGCGCGAGCTGTTGCGCCAATGCCCTGTCGATTCCGAGCGAATGCATCCTTCCGAAAAGGTCCCAGACCTCCAGCGACAGCGCCGCGAGCGCATAAATATTGGCAGCAATCGCGGTGGCAAGAAACGCCATCGGCTCCTCGTCGGTCAGCTCGGCGCCGGCGTTGCGTGCGAACATGCACGCGAGCAGGAAACAGGCGACGCAGACGGCAAAAGTAGCAAAGCGGGCATTCCAGAGAAATTGCGGCGCCGGAATGGGGAAGATCGTCAGCCGCCCCAGCACAATCAAGAATAGAAAGAATCCCGCCCCCCGCAGGGCGGCGAGGCGAATGCGCAGGCCGCTCCAGATCAATACCACGCCCTCCACAGCCCATCCGATGGTGATCCACCTTCCGTCGAGCCGGATGGGGATCGCCAGCGTGACGAACGTGAGCGCAAGGCCGGCAAAAAGAATCCGCGCGAGGCGCGACCCGGCGCCCTCTTTTTGCGGCAAGGCTCGCTCTGCAAACAGATGCACGGCAGCGAGCGCGAGCAAGGCAAGCGTCAGCGCCCAGCGATGGCCCGGCCACAGCATGGCCCGCAACGCGATCACATACGCGAATGAATTCACCAGCACGATTCCGGCTTCGAGGGTCGAAAGCTCGCCTTCACGCCGGCTGCGGACTACCGGCAGCGCCGCGAAGAGAACAAAAAACACGGTGGCAAAGAAAATCGTCTTGAGCAGTGCATCATCCAGGTAGAACTCGCTGTACCATCCCCAGAAAAAGACCAGCGTGGCGATAAACTGGATTGGAGGAAGCGACTTCCAGTCGCGCGCCCGCGCCAGGGCTAGCATCCCGGCGCCGAGCACGGCGAGGTAGGTGAAGAGGACGACTTCGTGGTTTTCTCCCGTGCTCACAAGTTCCGGCGTGACGATGCCGCCGATGAGCGCGAGCAACGCGATTCGCTCGGAGTTGCGTCCTACCGCAACAGTGGCCGTGGCAGCCGTGACCACGATCATCAACGCGAACGCCGTGGACTGCGAGAAGATCTGATAGTAGTGCCAGCCAGCCCAGAGCGAGAGATAGAGGATCGCCGCGCCCAGCCCCGCGATGCCTTCGGAGAAATAGCGGTAGCCTTTTTCGAGCAGGCGATGGCTCCAGGGAAATAGCGCGCTGCCCGCCAGAAGGCCGATTCCCACACGCCCGCGCGGCCCCACCCAATTGTTCTCAAACGCGTACTTCAGAAAAAATGCCACGCCAATAAGAAGGGCGAGGATGCCCACGTAATTCATCCAACGGCCCGCGACCACCTCCTCAAGCCCCATGTCCGCAGATTCCTTTGCTCCGCCGGCTTTGCGCATCGACGCAAACATCGAAGGTGTCACAGCAGCCGAGGGCGAGGCAGCAAAGGGCGGCTGTGGCGTGACTTTCGCCGGAGGCGGTGCAGCATGTGGCACTTCAATCTTCGGTGGTACTGGCGCTGGTGCGGGGGGCTTGATGGCCGGAAAAGTCTCAGGCTTAGTCGGCACCGCGACGGCAGCGCCCGTCATCATTGTGAGGGCTTTCTCGAGGCGATCAAGGCGCTGCTCAAGTTGGTAGACACGGTTAATGAACCCAGGCACGTTATCGGCATAAAATCTTTGAAGGTTTCGGACGCGCACAAAGGCGACGATGGCGAGAATTGGCACCACCACCAGGAGAAACAGCCCCAGCAGAGCTAGAAACGGCATGCCTGAGTCCATATTTGTGACGGAGCGTGAGCTCGCGGGGCATTACATCACAGTTAACAGTGCGGGGCAATATGCGCAGGTTTGGCTGTGCCTCGGCGGATAGCGGTTTGTCCGGGCAGTGCTATGATGGGCCGCGCGCGAAACATTTTCTGTGAGGGCGCATGCTGCGCACGCGTCAACTGATCCCGCCACTCAGCCTTCACGCAGCGGACGGCCGCACCATCCGCGCGTGGGATTTCAAGCAGAAGAAGAATCTGGTGATCGCGTTTCTCGATGCCGATTGCGCGTTGTGCGCGGATTTTCTGCGGCAGCTCGCGGCGCGCGCGGCTGACCTGCGCGAGAAAGAGACCGTCGCGCTCGCTGTTTTTCTTGCGCCGCCCCCTGCTGCGCTCACGGATTCTCTGCCGAAGGAAATCATCGCCGGGTGCGACATGTCCGGCCACGGCGCACGCGCCTATCTCGGCGACGATGCGTTTTCCGCGAATGGTTTGGTGCGCCGCGGCGTGTTCGTCGCCGACCGCTACGGTGAGCTCTTCGCGCAATGGCCGGTCGCCGCGCACAAATTTCCTGCTTTGGAGGAGATCTTCCGTGTGCTCGATCAGATCGAAATGGCCTGCGAAGAGTGCAGCGCGCCGCTTTGGCCGGCGGAGACGTAGCGCCGGAGAGTGTTGGTTCTCACACAGCCACTCCAGTCGGAGACCTCCGGATGGGAAGCTGATGATGTGAAAATTCGCGGTGGTGGTGGCGCAAATAAAAAGGGGGCCCTTTCGAGCCCCCTAATTTGCTCTACCCCCAAGATTCCGGTTTCGGCGCGGCGAAACCGGCCCACCCCGGGATAAGAGACAGCCGCGCATTCAGGTTGCACGCGCGTTGCCACCGCTTACGTTTTTCAACAGATTGCTTAGCCGATTGTCGGCGCAAGACTTAGCGCCACGATCGACTATGTGCTGCACTCCTTTCCTGAACACGCCTCCAATTTATCAAAACTCCGACCCCGATTTTCTATGTTCTTTGGAAGACTCCAAATCAACGAGGACTAGACGAGAAGGCAATATAAATCGTGGTGTCCACTTCGACTGGAGCACCGTCCACAAGCGTCGGTTTGTAGCGCCACTGATTCACAGCTTCCAGGGCGGCTTTATACAAAATGGGATCGACTTGACTGGAATTGACCACCTCTAGCTGCTGGATCGTCCCATCCACTCCGATAACAGCGTGGAGCATGACCGTCCCTTGGAGATGATGAATACTGGTTCCAGGAGGGAGGACCGGATTCGCCTGATGGACTATTGAGCTCTGTGCGACATTGCCGTCAACCCGTATGCGCATTGGCTTTACATTTGGGAGCTCGTACAAAGTTTCCCAGCTCACAATTCGGAACGCACCCTGGACATAAACGTACAATCCCGGGAGTGGCCCAGCGCGGCCTTTGACACCCACCACGGAGGCCATGTAGAAAGATGTGGGTGTCTTCATTGCTGAAACGACACTTGAAGCCATGGAATGGAAAGATTGGCCAGAAGGGTCAGATGAGTCGATTACTCGCACACTCAAGCCCTTCTCTTTTGCATCCGATCGGAATTGCAATAAAATCATCTCGCGGAAATTGTCCCAGGTGAGCTTGTAACTTGCGGCAAGCTTCGTTCCGAACTCTGCCCCGAAGACTCGTGTGAACCATCCGGAGTCCTCCGGAATTTCGAACGCCTCGATGGCATTCTTGGCTTCCTTGGCATTGCCGTGTTGCTCCAGGTCCAAGATCTTCTCCAGCTGACTCCGAAGCTCCGCCTCTGACTCCGGAACGGCCGCGGACAGCGCATCCTGTGATTTTGAGTTCCCTAGTGGGGAGGAATCTTTCGGGGCGTCTTGCGCGAGCGCGACAGAACCGGACAGTGCAAGCATTAGCGCGGCGATTGCGAATCGTGAGAAGGCCATTGAGATATCCCTTTATCAAGAGCGAGCTTAGGGATGCCCCTTATGAATACACGAAGCCTTAAGTCAACGCAAAGCCCATTGTCGTT
>JBGQDD010000299.1:0-4743 GCA_041495665.1 Candidatus Acidiferrum sp. | reverse complement strand
GAAGATATTTGAAAGGGGTCCGATGGCCCTTCGCCGAAGAGTCTCTGGTGCATTTTTCCTCTTAACGCCGATCTTTCTGACTTGCGCTGCCTCGTCGCTCCCGGCGCAGGTTCCTCGCCCCGCGAATTTCCTCGCCGAACACTACGATATCTCCGCGTCGCTGGACGCCATCGGACAATCGATTTCCGCGATCGCAAAAATCGATTTCAAGGCCGTGGAAGCTTCCAGCAGCGTGCGCGTCGAGCTGCACCCGAATCTGATCGTTAAAGAGGTGAAAGGAGCCGACGGCAAGCCGCTGACCTTCGAGCGCGACAATCAAAATCCGCTCATCCTTATTGTCCAGTTGTCCACTCCAGTAGCCACGGATGGTCACGTCACCCTCACCTACACGTATGCGGGGTTGCTATTCAATGAAGAGAACAGCCCGGTGCCGGGTGTACGCGCCGCGCTGATCAACAAAGAAGGCGCCTATCTACTGCTCCCGGCAAGGTGGTTCCCGCTCACAAATTTTCCGTCGAACCGCTATACCGCGACATTCCGGCTGAACGTTCCCGACATCTTTGCCGTCGCCGGGACCGGCAAAGCTTCCGCTCCGTCTCCCATGCCCGGCAAGAACGCCGTGGAAGGCGGTCGGCTCCTCTACACCTTCGAGTGCAAGAATCTCGCGGCACATGGCACGTTTGTAGCGGGCAATCTCCAGCTCAATCCAAAGCAGGCGGAAGGCATCAACGTCGCGGTCTACGCTCCGCGCGCGTCTTCCGCGAATGCGGCGGATTTTGCGGCGAGCGTAGCGCGCTCGGCGATTATTTTTTCAGATATGTTTGGCCCCATACCGGATCCCACTTTCACCTTGATTCAGATTCCCGACGGAACCTTTCGCGAGTACGCCGCCCCCGGAGTCTTGCTCCTGAGCCAGCGCATCTGGGACCCCAAGGCCGGCGACAGAACCATTGCACGCCTGGTGGCCTCCCAATGGTGGGGAATTCAGGTTCTCCCGGCAACGCCCGGTGACGTCTGGATCAGCGATGGGCTGGCGCGATATTCCGAAGCGCTCTACGCCGAGCAAAATGCGGGCAAAGAAGCGGGGCTCCGCGCCGTGGACGAATTCGCCGTTGGCGCGCTGATGTATGAGGATGCCGCGCCCGTTGCGCAAGCAGCGAGGCTGATTCCTTTCTCTCCCGACTACCGTTCAGTGGTGCTGAACAAAGGTGCGATGCTCTTTCACATGTTGCGGGCGCAAATGGGCGACGTGGCGTTCAAGTCTGCCCTGCGCGACTTCTACTTTCAATTTGCGGAAAGGAGCGCGCGCATCGAGGATTTTGAAAACATCGCGGAGCGCCGCGCTCAGGCTGCCGCCGCCGCTGCGAAGCCACCGCAAGAGCCTCCGAATCTCCACGGCTTTTTCGCCCAGTGGCTGAATTCAACGGGTGTGCCGGAGTTCTCGCTGGAATACGTCGTCTACCGCACGCCAAAGGGGTTTCGCGTCGTTGGCAAGATCAAGCAGCCCTTGGACACCTTTCGCATGCCGGTGGATTTGCGCATCGATACGGAAGGAAATCCGGAACAGAAAACCATCGACGTGATCGGCACGGAATCGGGATTCACGGTCGAGACGTTTGGACGGCCGAAACCAGGCGGAATCAAGGTCGACCCCAACAATGTCATCCTGAAAGGGAGCACTTCCCTGCGTGCTCGCGCGGCCATTGCGCGCGGCGAAGATCTCGCCGAACAAGGCCGTTTCTACGACGCGGTGACGCAGTATCAGCGCGCGCTTTCGATTCAGCCGGGCCGGCCTCTCGCGAATTTCCGCATGGGCGAGGCCTTTTTCTACCAGAAGAACTATCAGGCGTCTGCAAACGCGTTCCGCGAAGCATTGCAGACCGTTCCGGATCCCTCCGAAAAGTGGACGGAAGTCTGGAGCCACATCTACCTCGGAAAAATCTTTGACATGCTCGGCCAGCGCGAGCGCGCCGTCAACGAATACAGCAAAGCGAAACAAACCAACGACGATACCGGCGGCGCGCAAGGAAACGCCGAAGGATTCCTGAAAAAGGCCTACTCCGAAGGCGGAACCTCTGTCGCTGCCCCTGCGACTACCACACCAGCGAAGCCCGCCGTAGCAATTCCCCCGCCCGCCTCCGGCGAAAAGCCCGTCCTGAAAAAGCCCGCTCCTCCTCCACAATAGGAATCCTTTTGCAGGGGTAAGGAGCCTCCTAAAAACTAGCAGCGAGTCCATTCCAGATTATCCAACTCATCGGGAGTTGGCCCAGCGAACAGCAAGCGCCCTAGGTTGCCTCAGCTATCCCAAAATAGGGCATCATTCAGGTCCAGTAGCAGGGCGTGAAGCTAAACGAGGTGTTCATGGAGATTCCTGAGTGGGAAGAAATTGCCATTCCTGAGGGATTCGGTCCTTTCCGGTTGCTCTACAATCCGCCGAGCGAAACTGTAATTGCTGAGTTGCGGTCAATTGGAGAGCAGTTCTTTCCCAATCAGCTGTATTTCCGCAAGAAAGATTCGCCAAGGTATGAGCCAATCAAAGGATTTGAACAGATGGTGTCCTCTGAATCCGCGGTGACTTCACTCGAGCGTCCATTACTCTTCTACCTGTCCAACAAGCTGACGAAAATGGACGAGGGAGGATTCAGTGGAGATTTGATAGCTCTGTATTGCTTCGACCTCCTGAAACGCACTCATCTTAAGATTGCAGACAAGAATTCTTTGCGATTCCCATCACCGTATGTCGAGGGGTGGATAACTGGGCTTGTGGATGTTTCTGCCGACGCGAGCAAACTCTATTTAACGGTGGGAATGATGCCGCCCGATACGTCGGCAGGATTTCAAATGGTCAACCACCAATTGGCACGAATGGACTTGCCGACAGGCAACATTCATCTCGTTTCTCATTTGAAGGGGACATTCTTCTAGGCGCCTTTACTTGTCATATGTTTGGGTAAGCCCCGATATACGCACAGATCGGAAACTAACCCCACTACAAAAACTCCTTGACTCGCCATACTTCATTTGGTACTCTACTTTTTAGGGAAAAGTGTGGGTTGCTTCAGTTTGCGGCGGATTCTCTGCCGCTTTTTTTATTTCCGGCACGGCAAATTCTAGCCAGCATTTTCGGCATGAATGCACTGCTGTACGCCACCGGGTCCGACGCCGACACTTTGGAGTGCGGCAGCTGGCTGCCGCTTTTCCGTCGTCAAATCCGCACCCCAGTAAAGCATCCGCAACCCCGGCTCATCGTAAGAAAAGCAGCTCCGCTTCGATAATTATGTAAACCCCTAAGTCCTTTAGATGCAACACTTACAAGCTGCCGCGTATGTGTTGCAACCAAAGAACTTACGCATCACCTAAGCCCTTTAGATGCAACACTTACAAAAAACACAGGGGGGGATCCAGATGCCCCTTGATGGAATCTGTCTTGAGCGCATCGCGACGAATGAAGATCCGACCATGTCGGAAGAGTCCCCGCCTGCATTTGAGTGGGATACTAAATCAGCCGTGAGATTCCCGCGAGACCTGTCAACGGCGCGGGCGCCGCACCTTTTCGCTGGATAAGAACCTGGAATCGCTCCCCCATTCCTTCGGGGTAGATCAGCGTCTTGAGTTGCAGGCGCGCCTTCGTGCGGTCCGCCTCGGCTTGTCCTTCTTCGTACAGGTCCACAAATTCATTTCCCCGCCCGAGCGCCAGCAGAAAAGCCGTCTGCGACGTGAGGCCCACCGTCTCAAGACCCGAGCGTTTTCCCCAGGATTCGAGCGCGGTGAAATTGACGTGCGCCGTCAAATCCTGCTCCCCCGGCGAGGCATAAAACTCTTCGCTGGCGCGGTGGTTTTGATAGGCAAGAAGCGTGCCACGCATGTGGTGATCGTCAAAGAGACCTGCCGCGGGATGCCCGTAGTCGATCGTGAGCACGTAACCGCGCTCCAGCCGGCGCCCAATTTCACCGATCCAATCGCACGCTTCCAGTCCTGCCTCGGCGTGCTGGCCTTCGCACAGCGCAATATTCTGCGCCGCAAAATATTCGGCGATCGCGCAAGTCGAAACCGGCGCCACTATGTCCACAAAGCGTCCGTCGTGGAAGCCGACGAGAATCTCTTTCATCGTGCTTCCATCCATCACGACCCGGTGCACCGGCAGCGCATCGACCAATTCATTGGAAAACAAGCAGCCTATAGCAATGTGCGCCGGAACCTCCGCCGAGGCTGTGAAATGCCCGGCGGCTGTGTGGCGTTTCGCGTGCATCGTCGCCTGTTCGCGCCGCGAGGCGGAGCGCTCCACGGCGACGTAGCGCAGCGCGCCATAAAAAGCCGGGAGCTTTCCCTCGCAAAAATCGAGCACCTGCGCCGCGAACCGCCCGACACCCGCGCCCGCCTCAACAAGTGTGAATTCCGCCGGCCGGCCCAGGCTTTCCCACATCTCCGCGAACTGTCGCGCCAGGAGACGCGCAAAGATGGGATGCACGTCGACGCTGGTGTAGTAATCGGCGAAACGCTTGGACTCCGCTTTGCTGTAATAACCATGGACCGGATGGTACAGGCATTCGCGCATGTAATCCGCGAACGTGAGGGGACCGAAGCGGTGAATGCGGTCGGCAAGTAATTCCGCGAGCGGCGTCACGCGCCCTTGGCTCCGGTCGAATCGGAAGCGGATTTAGCTTGGATCTTTTTCCAGGCCCGCTCGAATACTCCTTGCGCAGCTTCGTCGAAAAGCACGAAATAAACCGTTTCGAGAGAAGT
>JBGQDD010000298.1:0-4748 GCA_041495665.1 Candidatus Acidiferrum sp. | reverse complement strand
GAAATCGGTTCCGTGGAGTTCGAGACCCATGTGCCCCTGTTTTTCGATCCCTACTCGAGTAACCGAACGACGGGCAGCTTTATCTTGATCGACGCTGCCACGAACGCCACGGTGGGCGCGGGGATGATCGAGGAGCACGTGTCCGGGGTGGGGAGCGCGGGAGAACCGGAGAAGAAATTTGTCTCCGCCGCCATGGACGAAACTCCCGTGGCGGCCGAGGAACGATACGCCCGTCATGGTCATTTTTCGGCGGTTGTTCTACTCGAAGGCCGCGCCGCGCTCGCGGAACGGCTCGAACGTCACCTCTTCGAACTCGGATTCGAGGTCGTGCACCTGAGTCGTCCTGGATTCTCTGGCGATACGTTTGCCGTGGCGATTCGCATGGCGCCGACCGCCGGGCTCATCGTCCTCTATTCCGGAGAGGCTCTCTCTGTGGAAACAAGACACCGCATCGCCGCGGAGTTCGACAATCGTTTTTTTGACTTGGCTGGTGCGCCGGAGCTCCACGTCGACGAGGAACAAGCCGCGCGGCATGTCCTGGCGCTTGCGCAATCTCGGTGGCTTGTTAAACCCCGAGAGAATCAGGAAAGGTTGAATTGAATGGACGCCGACCGGATCGCCGACGCTGTGGAAACTCTCGCACCCGAACGAGCCCTTGACGCGGTGCTCGCCGCCACCGCGAACGCCCGCGTTTGCTTGACCAGCAGTTTTCAAGCGGAGGATATGGCCGTCCTGCATCTCTTGCGCAAACGCATTCCAGACGTGCCCGTGTTGTTCCTGGATACCGGCTATCACTTCCCGCAAACCTACGAATACCGCGACCGCCTGGCGAAGGAATGGTCGCTGCAACTGGTCAACGTTTTGCCCGCGCGAACCGTGGCGGAGCAGGAATCCGCGCTTGGCGTTCTTAACCAGACCGATCCGACCCGCTGCTGCCAATTGCGCAAGGTCGAGCCTCTTCTCGGTGCACTGGAGCCCTTCGATGTTTGGTTCACCGGATTGCGGCGCGAGCAGTCCCCGACGCGCAAGAACCTCAAAAAGGTCGAGCTCCACCGTCTCCCCTCCGGCAAGACGTTATTGAAAGTGAGCCTCCTCGCGGACTGGGGCTGGGAACAGGTTTGGAATTACGTGAACGTGAATGGCATCAGCCATCTTCCTCAGTACGACGAGGGCTATCTAAGTATTGGATGCCAGCCTTGCACCGCACTGCCCGCTGATCCCAACAACCCGAGATCTGGGAGGTGGGGCGGAACCAAGCTCGAATGCGGCATTCACACTTTTTCGAAGCGAGCCGACGGATGAACTTCTTTGTAGGATTCCTTATTGCGGTCGCCGTTGGTCTGACCGGCATTGGCGGCGGCAGCTTCACCGTCCCGGCTCTCGTCTTGCTCGTTGGGTTGACGGCCGGTGAAGCCGTGGGCACGGCGTTCGTGTTCGCGGGCATCCTGCGCTTGATCGCGGCCCCGTTCTATCTCCTGGGAAAACACTTTCACGCGCGATATCTGTGGCTGCTCTTGCTCGGAGCGATCCCCGGCCTCCTGCTCGGCACGTTTGTGCTACGGCTTGTCGGAGCAGAGGGAGGAAATCCGGTCGTCATCATTCTGCTTGGATTGGTGCTCGCCGCATCTTCAAGCGTGACGTTTGCTCCACGCGTGCAGAATCCCGGATTCGCCAAGAAAAACTCCCGCTGGTTACCATGGCTCGCGCTCCCTATCGGCGTGGAAGCTGGGTTCTCATCCGCCGGAGCCGGTGCACTCGGGACCGTTCTGCTCTTGAATTATTCGGAAATGACGCCTCCCCAGGTTGTTGGCACTGACCTTGTCTTTGGCCTGGTGCTGGCCGTGATCGGCGGAGCGTTTCATTGGAAGTTTGGCGCGATCAATGGATTGGTCCTGGGCCAGCTCCTGGCCGGCGGAGTGCCTGGCGTTGTGTTTGGATGCGCGCTGGCGCGGCATGTTCCCGCGCGAAAGCTAAAATTAGTTGTCGCCATGATCGCCATTTTCGCGGGAGTTCAGCTCGTCTGGAACGGCACTCGCACGATGCTGGCAAATCGAGCGGCAGCGGCAGTCAAGGTGGCCGCTCGTCACCAATAATCAAAATGGCCGCGGCCTGCGGTTTCGCCGAAAAAATAATCTCCAAAGGAATACTAGCTGGATTGTCCGCGAATGATGCGGATGGCATCGGGCAGCGCAGCATCGCTCCGGCCATTTCCGCCTGCCTGAATTTCCAAGCCCTTGGAATCTTCCAGCTCGCTGCCTTCCCCGGGCGCCAGGAAGAGGTTGGCTTCGACAGCGTGCTGCTTGGTGTAGAGATCGTAGTAACGCCCGCCGAGAGCGTAGAGCGTTTCGTGATTTCCGCGCTCGATCACGCGCCCAGCCTCCACGACGAGGATTTGATCGGCACGTCGAATCGTGGAAAGCCGGTGCGCGATCACGAAGGTCGTGCGGCCGCGCATCAGGTAGCGCAGACCCTCCTGGATCAGCGCCTCCGATTCCGAATCCAGGCTCGACGTGGCCTCGTCGAGAATGAGGATCCGCGGATCGGCCAGAATGGCGCGAGCGATGGAAACGCGCTGCTTCTGGCCGCCGGAGAGCTTTACGCCGCGTTCGCCGACGACCGTGTCGTACTTGTTCTCGAATGACTCGGCGAATTCGTCGACCCGCGCGATGTGGCAGGCGGCTAGAATTTCTTCTTCCTTGGCGTTGGGCCGCGCAAAAGCCACATTTTCGCGAATCGTGCCATCGAAAAGAAAAGTTTCCTGCAATACGACGCCAAGCTGCGTGCGATAGGAATTCAGCTTCACCGTCGAAAGATCCACGCCGTCGACAAGGACGCGTCCGCGCGACGGCACGTAAAACGCCGCAATCAGCCCGATGATCGTCGATTTTCCTGCCCCGGAAGGACCCACGAGGGCCGTGACCGTTCCCGGTTCCGACCGGAAACTGACCTCGTGCAGAACTTCCTTACGCGTGTCGTAAGCAAAGCTCACGTTTTCCATTTCAACGAGCCCGTTCACGCGATCCAGCGTCTGCGTCCGGCCCGGCTCCTCATCCTCCAGCTTCTCGTTCAGAATTTCGCGCGTACGCTCGAGACCGGTAATGGCCTCGGTGATTTGCGTTCCGATCGCCACGATTTGAAATACGGGCGCCACGAGCAGGCCCAGGAAAATGTTGAATGCAAAAAAAGTTCCCAGCGTCATCGTGCCGGCAAGAATCTTGTGGGCGCCGAGTTCCATGATGATGGCGCTGACGATGCCCATCAACCCCGCGGCGGAAAGGCTCATCAGCGAAGTGGCCGTGAGCGTCTTCAGAACATTGTCGAGCAGCCGCTGCACGCCACTCGCGAAGACCCTTTCCTCGCGCTCTTCGGCGTGGTAGCCCTTCACCACGCGAACGCCGCTGAGCGATTCGGTGAGGCGTCCCGTGACTTCCGCGTTGATCTTCGGCCGCGCGCGGAAAATCGGCCGAATCGTCGTAAAGGCTTTGTTGATGCCGTATCCGAAGACCAGCAGGATGGCAAACGCTACGCCCGTCATGGTCACGCTGGTATGAAGAAGGTAGACGAGGGCGATAACCGCGGTCATAAGACCGCCGACAAATTCGACCAGGCCGGTTCCAACCAGATTGCGAACGCCTTCCACGTCGCTCATGATCCGCGAAACGAGCGCGCCGGTCTTATTCGCGTCATAAAACGCCACTGGTAGCCGTCCGATATGCGCCTGAACCTGGCGGCGCATGTCGGCGATCATTTTTTGGGCGGACTTGGAGAGCAATTGAGTCAGCGTGAATGACGTAAGGCCCTGAATGACTGTCGCGGTGAGAACTCCGAGTACGATTGGCGTCAGCAGCTGGATTTGCTTCTGGCTGATAACGTTGTCCACCAGATACTTCGTGGACGCAGGCAGGACCAATCCAGAAAGGCGGTTGATGGCCATCAGCACGAAGCCCAGCGCCAGAAGCCCGCGCCTCGGCTTCATCAGTGCCCAGACGTCCGGAAGATTTTTCCACGCGTTTTTGCGCTTTACAGTTTTGGCTGCTGATTGGGATGCTTTCTCGTTGGCCATGATTAGAGGGACGAACTCTACCCCGGACATTAGATGCCGGCAGTGTTTGTATGACTATATTGCGAAAACGGATCGGAACGAGCGGCGATCTTCAATCGCCCACTGTTCCCGCGCGGGGCACGCTGGCCCTGGCGGGCCGATCGAGGCTCAAGACGCTGGAGATGAACTCGCTGACGGTGATCCCCAGTTGTCCCCAAAGTCTTCGCTTCAGGCTGGTGTAGTCCTGCGTGCCGCTGAAGAGATCCCCCATCAACTGACGGAACACCGGGCTGCGGCGCAGAAACTGAACCATGCGCGTCGTAACCGCACTACCGAGGAAAGATCCACGATAGAAACGCCGCACGATGCGTGCAGCAAATTCCAGTTCGGCGCAGAAAGTGGCCTTCACCCAAGCCGGGTATTTCTCCGGGCAGCCTTCGGCGAGCGAGCGGCCCAGCAATTCGCCGGAGCGAATAGCGTAGAACAGTCCTTCACCCGTGAGGGGATCGACCCAGGCCGCCGCATCCCCGACGAGCGCCCAGTTCTTTCCGATAACATTTCGTTCGGAAAGCGTGCGCTCCTTCGGCGAAGGCAGCACGTGGCTGAAAAACTTTGCGCCTTCCGTCTGTATACCGTGCTTCTCCACGAATGCTTGCAGATGGCCGCGCAGCTCCGTGCTGGTATGCGACGACATACTGCCGCAAAT
>JBGQDD010000297.1:0-4766 GCA_041495665.1 Candidatus Acidiferrum sp. | reverse complement strand
GTGAAGTCCACTTCGATGCGGGTCTTCATGTCAAAGGTCTCGAGTGCGACCCAGTCTTTCTGTTGCAAACTGGGAAAAAGTGCCGTGGACCAGTATTTTCCGACATACGCAAAAAAACCACCGTAGCCACGGCTGCTGAACTCCAGGAGGAGGACCATGGTAATGGGAGCGTCGGTGGGGGCGAAGTTGGTGATGGTCTGCGGCACGCCATCGTCCAGGATGCGGAAGTTCTCCTTTTTAAGACCAGGGATGATGTCGCCGTGCTGCGTGGTGGCGACAACATCGAGGGTGACGATGGGAACGTCGACGGCAATGGTGACACCGGCTTGCGGAGGCTGTTGCGCCGCGGCGGGAGCTTTCGGCGAAGTCGGATTCTGCTGCTGTTGCTGCGGAGGAGGAGCGCCACCCTGCGGGCCGGTGGGGGCTTGGGCTAAGACGTAATTTTCAGCCAGCGGCAAGACCAGAACGGTCGCCAGCACCGCCAGCAGAACTACGGAAAGAATGGCCTTCATCATGCACCCCTTGATTGCTCTCAAGAACTTTCAACTGGCGCTGACTCGCGCCGGCGGTACAACCTGGTGCCCACGAAGCGGTTGAATTTACGCAACGCCACGGCAATGCCAAAGCCAAGCTCCCACACCTGCATGGTAGTATGAAGCACAATTGATGCAAAACGTTTACTGAGGCGGCCGGGTTGCGGCCAATTTGTTGCGAGGAGGATGGATTCGTGAACTGGAATCGCATGGCTCAGATGTTGGCGGGAGCGGCGGCATTGATGATGGCCGCAAGTTCTCCGGTAGCGGCGCAGGTGCCGCCAGCAGAGAAGCCGGGGATTCCGGCGAATTCGGCAAGCCCGTCCACGGTCGGGGATACCACTGCAATTGCGAAGGAAGCACAAGGCTGGCTGGCGGAATTGATCAAGATCAACTCGTCAAATCCGCCCGGAAATGAACAGGCCGCAGCGAAATATGTTGCGGGAGTACTGGAGAAAGAGGGATTAACGCCGGAACTTCTGGAAGTGGCTCCGGGGCGGAGCGCGGTGGTGGCGCGGCTGCGCAGCTCGGCGGTGGCGGAACCTTCGCGGGCGCTATTGCTGGTGGCACATTTGGATACCGTGCCGGTGGATAAAACGCGGTGGAGTGTGGATCCATTCGGCGCCGTGGTTAAGGATGGATATTTGTATGGACGCGGGGCCATTGATGACAAGGGCATGCTGGCGGCGAACCTGGCGGTGTTCATTTCGCTGAAGCGTTCGATGGCGCGGCTGAACCGCGATGTGATTTTTCTGGCGACGGATGACGAGGAAGCCGGCGGCGACGCCAGCATCCGCATGCTGATTGCGAAGCACTGGGATAAGTTCGCGGCGGGGTTCGCGATCAACGAAGGCGGAAACGTTTTCGTGAACAACGGAAAAGTGCAGTTCATCGGCGTGCAGGCGAGCGAGAAAGTGGCGGCGAATATTACAGTAATCGCGCGCGGGATTTCAGGGCATGCTTCGCAGCCGACGAAAGATAATCCGGTGGTACACCTGGCGGCGGCGGTGGCGAAAATCGGAACATATTCGGCGCCGGTGCACTTCACGTCGATTGTGCGGAGATACTTCGAGGGGCTGGCGCCGCTGGAAGATGGCGAGATTGGGAAGTGGATCCGGTCGATGGAAACGCCGGACCGCGGTGAACATGCGCAACGCGTGATTTCCGATGCCAGTCCACTGTGGAACGCGATGTTGCGGGACACGATTGCGCCGACGGTGCTGACCGCAGGAGTCGCGAACAACGTAATTCCAGCGGAGGCGCGGGCGAACCTGAACGTGCGATTGCTGCCGGGAAACCAGATTGATGCCGTGGTGAACGAGCTGAACAAGCTGGTGAATGACCCGCAAGTGAAGCTGGAGGTGCAGCCGAATGCGGGACTGGCCGCACCGCCATCGTCGCTGGAATCGGATTTTTATGGAGTGATTACGAAGGTGGTTACGCGGGAATTCGGGGGCGCGCCGGCGCTGCCGTTTCAATCGACGTGGCTGACGGATTCGGCGCAGTTGCGGCTGCACAACGTGCAAGCGTATGGGCTGGTGCCGTTTCCGCTGACACAGGATGATTTGAAACGGATGCATGGAGACGATGAGCGAATACCGCTCGGGGCGTTCGACAAAGGCGTGGACGTGCTGGCGAAGATCGTTGCAGAATTCGCAGTGGCGCACTAGCGAAGAAGAGAATCGAATCGCGAGCAGTAAAAAAAGACCATCGCTATTTCATACCCTTCCCGTAAAGAATCAAAGCAGTTTAGAATCATTGCCGTCAAGGGACGCATGACTTTCCGTCATTCCAAGATTGTGTGCACCATCGGGCCGGCGAGCTGTTCGCCGAGGATGATTGACCGCCTGATGAGCGCGGGAATGGATGTGGCGCGCCTGAATTTTTCGCACGGCACGGACGAGGAGCATGCGAAGAGCTTCTCGATGCTGCGGGCGGCCGCCGTCGAGCACGAAAAGCCGATTGCGATTCTCGCCGACCTGCAGGGACCGAAAATCCGGACTGGGCCTTTGGCGGGTGGCGGGCCGGTGCTGCTGCGCACCGGGCAACGCTTCATGATCACCACGGCAAAAGTGCTTGGCGATTCAACGCGGGTGAATACCGTTTTCACGCCACTGCCAAGAGAAGTTCACCGCGGCGACCGCATCCTGCTTTCGGATGGGTTGATTGAGTTGCGCGTGGAAAAGGTCAGCGGCCGGGATGTAATTTGCGAAGTCGTAAATGGCGGGGCGCTTGGCGAACACAAGGGGATTAATCTGCCCGGAGTGAAGCTGCGCGTGCCCGCGCTGACGCCGAAAGACCGCGCGGACCTGGTGTTCGCTCTCAAACACGGTGCGGATTACATTGCGGTGAGCTTCGTGCGGCGCGCGGAGGACGTGCTGCTGGCGAAACGGTTGATTCGCCGCGCGGGGAAAGACGTGCCGGTGATTGCGAAGCTGGAGAAGCCCGAGGCCATCGAAAATCTCGACGCGATTCTGCGGGCCGCCGACGGCGTGATGGTGGCGCGGGGCGACCTCGGCGTGGAGATGAATCCGGAGCGCGTGCCGGTGGTTCAGAAAACGATTATTGCGCGCGCCAGGGAATTCCGGCGTCCGGTGATTACGGCGACGCAGATGCTGGAATCGATGACGGAGAACCCGCGGCCGACGCGCGCGGAAGCTTCCGATGTGGCCAACGCGATTTTCGACGGGTCGGACGCGGTGATGCTTTCGGCGGAGACCGCAACGGGGAAGTATCCCATCGAGGCCGTGGGCATGATGGCGCGCATCATCGAAGAAGCGGAAGCGAGCATCCGGGAATTTCCGCGGCCGACAACCCAAGAGCAATTGAAAGTGGCGGAGACGGTGGCGGAGCTGGTGTGCCATGCTTCGCGCGAGCTGCACATGAAACTGATCGCGGTGTTTACGCACAGCGGATTCACGGCCAGGCTGGTGTCGCGCTACCGGCCGCTGGTGCCGATCGTAGCGTTCTCGCCGGAAGCAGAGACGCGGCGGCGCATGGCGTTGATCTGGGGCGCGCTGCCCAGGATGATTCAAGATGTGCAAAAGGTGGACGGGCTGGCCAAGGTCGCCGAGAAACGCCTGCTGGAAGAGCGGCTGGTGCGCAAGGGCGACGTGATCGGGATTGTGGCGGGTACGCCGATGGGCATTCGCGGGACGACAAACTTCATGAAATTTCACGTCATCGGCGGGCCGGCGTGAAGAAGTAGTCAGCAATCAGTAATCAGCGATCAGTTCTTAGAAACCAATCGTGTACGGTCGAGCTTTTTTTGAGATTTTGGCCAAACCGTTCCCCCCTGACTGCCAGCGACCTGCCCTCAATTCCCTGTTATTGGACGGGGTGCCACTACCGAAGGGGGTACGCCACCCCCCGTGTTTTTTGTCGCAGAGTGCGCAATCGTTTGAAAATAAAAGAGTTGTGTTTTTTAGAGATACAAAAAAATGCAAAAGAGTGCAAAAGAGTGCGCAAGGATATGAAAAGAAAGGGAATAGGAGATAGGGAATAGATGCCTGGGAATGGATGATCGAGTTTCTTAGGGTCCGAGACCCCTACCCCCCACCAATTTGCATGAATATCAAAAGAAAAGACTTACGGAATGAGCATTTTGCAAATTATTGATTCTAAAGGGTATGTTTTTGGTTGTTCAGGAAGAGGGAGAGCCGAACAAGCTGCTCCTAAAAAGAAAAGCGGGAGCAAGCTCCCGCACTCCAAATGGAGTTATCTACAGGGTCAATTATGCCAGAGGGTTAGGAAAAGTCAAGGAAAACTTTGCAGCGAAAACTTTGACGGTCCGAGCGAGCGGATACCGGCAACCAATTGCAAAGGTTCACCTTCTAGCCGGACACAACTGAGAACTAAAAACTAAGAACTGAAAACTTCTAGTTGACCCAGTTGTCGGGGCGGGAGGGCGGCTCCTTCTTGTGCTTATTAATGTAGACCTGGAAGCGCTTGCGATTGCGGCGGTACTGCCAGTCGGTGACGGTGTTGCGGACGCCATAGAGGAACGAGCCGCGACGGAGATAGAGCCAGCCGACGAGCATGCCGCCGAGATGACAGAGGTGGCTGACTTTGTCATCGCCCAGGCCAAAGGTTCCCAGAAAAGTGAAGGCGGCCATGATGCCAACCACCATGCGCATGCTAATAGCCACGGGGATAGGGAAGAGATAGACGCGCCGATCGGGAAAAAGTATGGCGCACGCGATTAAGATTCCAAAGATGGCGCCGGAAGCGCCG
>JBGQDD010000296.1:0-4770 GCA_041495665.1 Candidatus Acidiferrum sp. | reverse complement strand
AGATCGAAGCAATTCCATTTGATCTGCGCGAGAGCCTTGGCGAGACGATGAGGTCGCTTAGTGTTCGCGCACATCAAAAGGGGCTGGAGCTAATCTACGATGTTCAACCGGATGTCCCCGAAGCGTTGATTGGTGATCCCGGGCGGATTCGCCAAGTTCTCGTCAACTTGGTTGGAAACGCCATCAAGTTCACCGAACAGGGTGAGGTCTTTATTAATGTGGAGGAAGAATCTCAGGAAGACGCCGTCACTTGCTTGCATTTCATGGTGAAGGACACTGGTGTGGGCATCCCGGCAGAAAAACAAGAGAAGATTTTTGAACCATTCTCTCAGGCCGATGGCTCCATGGCCCGAAGATACGGCGGCACGGGGTTAGGGCTGACGATCTGCACGAGACTTGTGACCTTGATGGGTGGAGCCATATGGGTGGAGAGCCAGCCCAGCCAAGGCAGCACGTTTCACTTCACGCTCCGGTTGGCTGTGCAGGACACTCCTTCCCCCCATTCTGAACCTCTCCATTCGGAACAGTTGCGCGATCTACACGCCCTGATTGTGGACGACAACTTCACCAATCGAAGAGTTCTGAACGGCATGCTGACTCGTTGGGGCATGAGGCCCACAGCCGTCGAGGGTGGCCGAGCAGCGCTTCAGGCGCTCGAAGTCGCCAAGAGCACCGGTCGTCCTTTTCCGCTTATCTTGTTGGATGGACAAATGCCCGAGATGGACGGCTTTACCCTGGCTGAAAGGATAAAGAAAGATCCAGGGCTCGTCGGCGCCACCATCATGATGCTTACCTCGGCCGGACACTTGGGGGATGCCGCTCGTTGCCGGGAACTCGGAATTTCCGCCTACCTCGTGAAACCGATACGTCAGGGAGAGCTGCTGCAAGCGATCTGTAATGTCTTGAACCTGGCGCCTCAGAAGCAAGCTCCATTAATCACCCGTCATACGTTGCGGGAGGCCAGGAACCGGTCGCGCGTCCTGTTAGCGGAAGACAACGCCGTAAATCAACTGCTCGCACTCCGTCTTCTTGAAAAACGAGGGTACATCGTTTCAGTCGCCGCGGACGGTCGGAAAGCACTGGCTGCGCTTGAGAAGGAAGACTTTGATGTCGTGCTGATGGACATCCAAATGCCGGAGGTGGACGGTTTCGAGGCCACTGCCGCCATTCGGGAAAGGGAACGGTCTACCGGCCGGCGCATCCCCATCATTGCCATGACCGCGCATGCCCTCAAGGGTGATGAGGAGCGCTGCCTGCTGGCAGGCATGGACGCTTACATTTCAAAACCGATTCGGACGAACGAGCTGTTTGCGACCATCGAGCGCGTGCTTGGCAAGGCGGGTGAGCCCACCCCTTCCGCTGCTGTCGGAAACCCGAAGCTACCCGCACACCGGAATGAACGGCTCTTGCAACCTGAAACCAAGACAAAGTCTTAGGGTGGGTGCAGGGCTTACAGAATACTCACTCGCTAACGAAGGGCCTCGTGTCTTGACCCTTGTCTTGACCCTTATCTTGACCCTTTCTTGAATTGACTGGCGATCTATGGGAACCTTCTGTGGTTCTCACTTCTGTCCACCGAAGATGCCGACATTACCAGCTGAAACGCCGGAAAACGAAACAAATCCCCAGGTGCAAAACGCACTCTCCACGGATCCCTGGGAAGCCGCGTACTTGCGTTTCGAAACTCCGGAAGAGGAAATTCAAAAGTTTATCGTGCGCCTCAATCGCTTGGGCGCTTCTCAGTGGCCGCGCGACGCCGAAATTGTCGAGCTTTTTTGCGGGCGCGGAAATGGTTTGGTAGCTCTCGAGCGTCTCGGCTTCACCCGCATCGAAGGCGTGGATTTGTCTCCCCGGCTGGTCGCCCAGTATCGCGGGCCGGCAAAATGTCTCGTCGGCGACTGCCGCCAACTCCCTTTCGCGGATCGCAGCAAGGATGTTTTGATCGTGCAGGGCGGTTTGCACCATTTGCCCGCACTGCCGGAAGATCTGCAACAAACTTTTGCGGAGATGCAACGCGTTCTGCGGAAAGAGGGCCGCGCGGTGTTTGTCGAACCGTGGCTGACTCCATTTCTGAAATTTGTGCACCGCGTTTCAGAAAACCCCCTGGCGCGCCGCGTTTCGAACCGCATGGATGCGCTGGCCACCATGATTCAATTCGAACGCCGCACCTACGAGCAATGGCTGGGCCAGCCCGAGCTCATCAAGAAAATTGCCCGCGCTCACTTTGTCCCGGTGCACGAGCATTTCGCCTGGGGCAAGTGGAACTTCGTCGGCACTCCGCGATAAGAGTTTGCCGAACGAATAGCCTTCAACGTCGCCACTTCCAGCTTGCATTTTCTCATCCCCCCGTTATGATGGCTGCGTTTCGCGCATCCCTCGAGACCTCACATTGTCTAGCACATCGGAAGCCTCTTCCACGGTTAGCTCCCCGCCCGCGGTCGGCCGCGGACGCCTGCTCCAGGTCCTCGGCATGTGGTTTGGTATGGCTGCCGCGATTGGCAACACCATTGCCGCCGGCATCGTTCGAACGCCCGGCGAAGTCGCCAGGCTTCTCCCCAACGCGTGGATGTTTCTCGGAGTTTGGGTCCTCGGCGGACTCTATGCATTCTCCGGCGCATCTTCCATGGCAGAGCTAGGCGCGGCCATCCCCCGCAGCGGCGGCCAGTACAATTTCTCGCGCCGCGCGCTCGGCGATTACGCAGGTTTCATCGTCGGCTGGAGCGACTGGCTTTCCACCTGCGGCACCGCTGCCGCCGTCGCCATCGTCATCGCCGAATATAGTGGTGCGCTTTTCCCTCTCCTGAGCGGAAACGTGACGATCCTCGGTTTTGCCACGCGCATTCCATTAATCGTCGCCGTCCTCGTGATCGTTGGATTTTTCGTTCTGCAATGGCGCGGGATTCGCTGGGGCAGCGGCGCGCAATTATCTACCGCCGCGCTCAAGACCGGTGCTTTCGTGATTCTCGTGATTGCCTGCTTTTTGCTGGGCGGGCCTGCCCACCGTGCCGCCCAGCAGTCCGCCGCTTCCGCGCTCGCCTTGCCTTCCGGATGGCCTCTTCTCGTTGCCATCATGCTCGGTCTGCAGGGCGTGATCTATACCGTCGACGGATGGGACGGCGTCATCTACTTCGGCGAAGAAGTGCGCAATCCGGGCCGCGACATCCCGCGCGCCATTTTCGGCAGCGTCTTCTCCATCATGGGAATTTATTTGTTGCTGAATCTGGTGGCGCTGTACATCCTGCCCATGAACGAAATCTCCGGAAACGATTTTGTCCTCGGCACCGTCGCGGATCTCATTTTCGGGAAGCTTGGCGATCCCATCATTCGCTCCATCATGGTTATCTCCATGCTGAGCTGCCTCAACGCCAACCAGCTTTTCTGCTCGCGCACGCTTTACACCATGAGCTGCGACGGATTATTTTTTCGCCGCGCCGCTCGCGTCAATCCGGGTGGCACGCCGGTGATGGCGCTCTTCCTCAGCACCGTTGTCGGCGTGCTCTTCCTGCTGACCGGAACCTTCGAGCGCGTCATCGCCATGCTCTCGTTTTTCTTTGTTGCCAATTACGCGCTGTCCTATGCCTCGCTGTTTGTGTTGCGCAAGAGAGAGCCTCAAATGGCGCGGCCGTACCGCGCCTGGGGTTATCCGTGGACGACAGGAATTGCGCTGGGAGCCTCTGCACTTTTCTTGATTGGGTCGATCGTCACCGACCAGAAGAACGCCCCGTGGGCGCTCGCGATTCTCGTGCTGAGCTATCCCGTTTTTCGCGTCTTGAAGTGGGTCACGCAGCGCGCCGACGCCGCCGCGGCGAAAAACTCTTAGCTCACTTTTTCCGCGATGGACTTGCCCTGCATAAACAGCAGCAAGTAATCTTTCCCGCCCGCTTTCGAGTCCGTTCCCGACATATTAAATCCGCCAAACGGGTGCGCGCCCACCATCGCGCCCGTGCACTTCCGATTTAGATAAAGATTGCCCACGTGAAATGTTTCTTCCGCCTTCTTGATCTTCTCCGGATTCTTTGAATACACCGCGCCCGTCAATCCAAATTCCGTATTGTTCGCAATTTCCAGCGCTTGGTCGTAATTCTTCGCCTTGATCACCGCAAGCACCGGGCCGAACACTTCCTCCTGCGCCAACCGCGCCTTCGGAGCGACATCCCCAATAATCGTAGGCTCGATGAAATAGCCGTCGCCCGCCGCGCGTTTCCCGCCGGTCAGCAGCTTCCCTTCCTTCTTTCCGACTTCGATGTAATCCAGAATCGTTTTCATCGCCGACTGGCTGATCACCGGCCCCATGTAATTCCCCGGATCGTCGCTCGGCCCAACGGTAATTTTCTTCGTGCGCTCCACCAGCTTCTGCACGAACGTATCGTAAATCTTTTCCGAAACGATCACGCGCGAGCACGCCGAACACTTCTGTCCCTGATAGCCAAACGCCGCCTGCGCCGTGCCTTCCACCGCCGCGTCGATGTCGGCTTCCTCGTCCACCACGATCGCGTCTTTGCCGCCCATCTCCAGCACCGTGCGCTTGATCCAGATCTGCCCCGGCATGGCCTTGCCCGCCAGCTCGCTGATGCGCAGCCCCACTTCTTTCGAGCCCGTGAATCCGATGTACCGTGTCTTGGGATGCTGCACCAGCGTATCCCCGACGGCGCCGCCCGGCCCGGTCAAGAAGTTCACCGCTTCCTTGGGAATGCCGGCTTCATAAAGAATGTCGATAAATTTCGCCGCAATCGTTGGCGAATCGCTCGCCGGCTTGAGCACCACCGTGTT
>JBGQDD010000295.1:0-4781 GCA_041495665.1 Candidatus Acidiferrum sp. | reverse complement strand
GTGCCCATCATCGTGGCGATCAACAAGATCGACAAGCCGGAAGCACAACTGGAGCGCGTGAAGCGGCAACTCACGGAAGCCGCCCTGGTGCCCGCGGAATGGGGCGGCGACACGGAATTCGTGGAAGTGTCCGCGAAAAAGAAAATAGGCATCGAGAAGCTGCTGGAAACGATTTTGCTGGTCGCTGATTTGCGGGAGCTGAGGGCCAATCCCGACGCGCCGGCGACGGGCACGGTGCTCGAATCACGCGTGGACAAGGGACGCGGCCCGGTGGCTACGATTCTCATACAGAATGGCACGCTGAACGCCGGCGACTTCTTCATCTGCGGGTCGGTTTTCGGCAAAGTACGCGCGATGTTTGACGATCGTGGCCGGGTGGTCAAGGATGCCCCGCCGTCCACGCCGGTCGAAGTGCTCGGTTTGCAGGGTGTACCGGACGCGGGCGACCTCTTTCAGGTCACTGACGAAGCCAAGGCGCGGCATGTCGTTGAATACCGCCAGGGCAAGCAGCGCGACGCAGCGATGGCGCGCATTAGCGGCTCGCGCATCACGCTCGACCAGCTTCACGAGCAACTGAAGGCCGGGGACGTCAAGGAATTGGGGATTGTGATCAAGGCGGACGTGCAGGGCTCCGCCGAAGTGCTCGGCGAAATGCTGCCAAAGCTTTCGACCGACCAGGTGAAGCTGAAGATCATCGGTTCGGGCGTCGGTGCCGTCACGGAAAATGACGTGCTGCTGGCCGCCGCATCCGGTGCCATCGTCATTGCGTTCGGCGTACGGCCGGACCGCAAGGCGCTGGACCTGGCGCAGCAGGAACATGTGGACATTCGCACGCACACCATCATCTACGAAGTGTCCGACGAGCTGAAGAAGGCCATGGAAGGCCTGCTCGAGCCGGTGGTCACGGAAACGTATCTGGGCCGGGCGGAAGTGCGCAACACGTTCCGCGTCAAAGGCACAGGGACGGTTGCGGGCTGCTACGTGGTCGATGGCATCCTGAAGCGCGACGCGCAGGTCCGCGTGTTGCGCGACGGGGCGGTGATTTACACCTCGAAGCTCAACTCTTTGAAGCGATTCAAGGATGACGCCGGGGAAGTTCGCACTGGTTTTGAATGCGGCGCGGGCGTTGCCAATTTCAACGACGTGAAGGTCGGCGATGTCCTGGAGTGCTTCAGCGTTACCAAGATCAGCGCCGCGGAAGCCGCCGGACAGGGCGGCGGGTCCGCCGGTAAGAAATAATCCGCCAAGCTGTCCCCCGGAGCCGCACATGCCGGTCGGTCTGCTCACCCTCGAGCTGTACATCCCGGACGCGCAATCGCTGAAGGACAAGCGGCAGGTGCTGCGCAGCTTGAAGGATAAGCTGCGGCGGGAATTCAACGTGGCGGTGGCGGAGCTGGAACATCACGACACGTGGCAGAGGTCCGTGGTCGGGATCGTCACGATTTCGAATGAAGAGAAGCACGTGAGAGAAATGCTGCAGAAGGTTTTGGACGAGGCGGACCGCATCCTCGGGTCATTTTTGATCAATCAAGCGGTCGAGATTGTTTAGAGAGTGTTTCAGGGACGCCGATGAGTCCAGCCAATCACCGACACGAACGCGTGGGCGAGGAGATCGCACACGAAATCAACGCCATGCTGGCCGGGGAACTGAAAGATCCGCGGCTGGAAGTGAGCGTGGTCGCCAGCGAAGTGCGTGTCCAGCCGGACATGAAGCACGCGCGGGTGTTCATCAGCGTCAAGGGGACGAACAAGGAACAGGCCGACGCGATCAAGGCGCTCGAACACGCCGCCGGGTACATCCGGCGGGAACTGGTCGAGCGGCTGCTGCTTCGCCGTGTGCCAGAACTGCACTTCGCGCTGGATCTTTCCCAGGAGCATGTCGAGCGCATCGAGCGGCTCTTGAAGGAAATGAAGAAGGAAGATCCGCCCACACCACAGCAGTAATTAGTTGTTAGTTCTTAGTCGTAAGTGAAAGAACCTTTCGGGGTAGCTCTGAGCACCTGTATTTGAGCGCTGGCTTTCGTCTGAATTCTAGGCGGGAGACGAGCAGCGGATGCCTCGACGGCAAGTAGTTTCGTTCTTCCTTTATCGTTGGCCATCGGAGGATTGCCCTGGCAGAAATACTTAAGTGAAGAAGCAACGAGGGAACTCTTGTTCTGGATTCTGTACTAAGAACTAAGAACTTAAAACTAATTACTGATCACTCCGAAAATGCCGCGACAACCACAGCCGGCGCCGATTGACGGCGCGCTCGTCATCAATAAGCCGAAAGGGAAAACGTCGCACGACGTGGTCGATGCAGTGCGCCATTTGGCGGGCTTCCGGCAGATCGGACATCTGGGCACGCTCGACCCGCTAGCCACCGGAGTTCTGGTGTTGCTGCTCGGACGGGCCACGCGGCTGGTGCAGTTCTACGCCGGGCGCCGCAAGCGATATGAGGCGGGCTTTCGCTTCGGCTTTGCGACGGATACCTACGATTCCGACGGCGAAGCGCAGGGGCCGGACGTCGCGCCGGCGCTGGATGCCGCCGCAGTCGAAAAGTTTGCCGCCGAGCGTATTGGGCGGTTCGAGCAGATGCCGCCGTCATTTTCCGCGAAGAAAGTGAAAGGGCGTCCGGCGTATGAAATGGCGCGCAAAAAACAGCCTGTCGAGCTGAAGGCCGTCGAAGTCGAGATTTACGAGTACAAACTCAGGGAGATTGCGGGCAGCATCGCGCGTTTCGTCATCGAGTGCTCCTCCGGCACGTACATCCGTTCGCTGGCGCATGAGATGGGGCAGAAGCTCGGGTGCGGCGCGCACCTGGCGGAAATCACGCGCACAGCGGTGGGAGAATTTTCGCTGGAGCAAGCGATCACGCTCGAGGAACTCGCTGAAGCCAAGCAGGCCGGGAAATTTGCGGACCGTCTGATCCCCCTCGAAAGCCTGCTGGCAAATTTTCCGCGGGTGAACGTTTTACCGGTGATCGAAAAGCGCGTGCGCCATGGGTCGAAATTCAACATTTTGATTGCGCAGCTTCAGCCGGGCCGCGTCGAGCTGCCTCCTGGAGCGACGACGCAGCTCGATGGCGGTGAACCGAAGCCGCCGCGGCTGCGGGTATTCAGCCAGCAGGATAAACTCATCGCCATTGCCGAAGCGGTAGTGCCGCGTACCTACCAGCCCATCGTAGTGTTTGAAGCACTGCCGTAGTTCACCCACGCCAAAGCGCAAAATCGTTTCCGAACAAAATTCAGATTGCCAGAGCGAGAGGCTTGGGGATTCCGTCATTCACGGACTCAAGGTTGCGGTCGTGCTCCGGGTGATTGCAGGGTTCCCGGACCGATGGCTCCGCGGCCTCCGGTATCGCCGCGGCCCGCAAAAATCGTCCGCGTCAGGTGATCTGCGAGGCGCAGCTTCCGCGGGGTGACGAGGATCAGGAGTTCCGTATCCTGAAGGGAATTCTTCCGTCCCCCGAACAAGTATCCCGCGATGGGGATTTCAGCGAAGCCCGGCAGGCCAGTGATGGAGCGAGTTTCTTCCGTATCGGTGAGACCGCCAATCAGGGTCGGCTCGTCCTGTTTGACGCGGATGGTTTGCGTCAGCGTGCGATTGGAAATGACGGGAATCCCGTTCACGCTGGAGCCGGCTAGCGAGCGGATTTCGAACTCGAGCAGCAGAGTCACTTCATTATTGGGATGAAGCGTCGGGGTCGTCTTTATCTTCACGCCGAGATCGACGTATTCCGAGGCCGGATAGGGCGTCTGTGCCACGCCGACGGTCGAGCTGTTGGCGAAATTCGTGGAATCCTGAATCACCGTTACCGCGCCCTGGGCAGCGGCGGGATCTTGGGACACCAGAGCGATGTCGGGAAGTCCGCTGGTCGTCAATGTGGACGCGATGAGCGCGGTAGGCCCCGGGGGCGTGTTGAGTTCGATGCGCGAGGCAAAGGTGCCCTGCCCCAGGCCGAGATAAACGCCGAGCGTGGCCGAGCTCTTGTTCGTTACGGCGATGTCCGGGACGGTGCTATTCGCAAAACTGGCGATCACGATTCCCGCAGGAGTCGTCGCGGTTGGCAGTGGCGAGCCGGTAGCTTCGGAGAAGGTGCCGTCCAGATTGCTGCTGCCCAACAAGATCGAGACCGAATTGACGCCCTGGTTCACGACGGCAAGGTCCGGCGCGCCGTCGGCGTTCAAGTCCCCCGTTGCGATGGCCACGGGTGTAGTTCCCACCAAGATAGGCGAATTGGGGGCCTCGGCAAGAGTGACGTTCAAACTCGAATCGACGGAACTCAGCAGAATGGCTACGTTGTTGGTGCCCTGATTGACGACGGCCAGGTCCACTGCAGCGCCGTTATTGATGGTGTTGATGCTGTTCCGAAAATTCGCGCTGACCATCGCGACGGGAGCGGTCTCTGAAATCGTGGCAGTGTTCGTGAGCTTGAAGGGCGAGCCCGGAAACTCCGTAAACGTACCGTCGCCAGCTCCCCGGAAAAGAGAGATGGAATTGTCGCCCTGATTGGCCACGGCGAGATCCAGAAAACCGTCACCGTTGAAGTCTGCGACGATCACAGACCTTGGATTATTCCCAACAGCAAAAGGGGAGCCGGGTGCCTCCGCAAAAAGTCCGTTGGCCTTGCCCGTGGTGGCGTCGACGCTTCCCAATAAAATTGAAACGTTATTCGAAGTGGAATTTACCAGGACCACGTCCGCTGGCTGGCTGGTGGTGAACGTACTGTTGTTGCGGAAAACTCCGGTGCCAATGGCGACTTGGCCAGTTTCGTTCGCGCCCAGGGTGATCGGCGAGGG
>JBGQDD010000294.1:0-4819 GCA_041495665.1 Candidatus Acidiferrum sp. | reverse complement strand
GCTTTGCAAAGGTGCAGAAGAATTCGATCCTGGAGAACTACGCATTTGTACCCGCTCATCCAAAACCCATTTCCTATCTAACCTCTATGTTCCTTCATACCGGTTGGCTCCATCTCATCGGCAACATGTGGTTTCTGTGGCTGGCCGGCTTCATCCTCGAGGATAGATGGGGCCGCGCCATTTACCCTATCTTTTATCTTCTTGCCGGAGTCGGTGCGTCGCTCTTCCACGTCATGTTCTACCAGGGAAGCCTCGCTCCTACGCTCGGAGCCTCTGGCGCGGTCGCGGCGCTCATGGGCGGTTTTCTGGTGCGTTTCCCCAAACTCAAGATCGATATGCTCTGGTATATGTTGATCTTCCGGATTCGATTCAAGGCCCCGGCCTATTGGCTGCTTCCTCTGTGGCTGTTGATGGAAGTTTTCTACGGCAGCCTATTCGGCCAAGCATCAGGAGTGGCCCATTGGGCCCACGTGGGGGGATTTGTCTTCGGAGGTTTGGGAGCGCTTGTCATCGCCCGTACTGGCCTGGAGCACAAAGCCAACGCGGTCATCGAAGACAAAATCGGATGGACTGCCGATCCAGCCGTCGTGCAAGGAACGGAGTGTATGGAGAAGGGAAAGTTCGACGAGGGCATTGCGGTTCTTCAGAAGCATGTGGCCGCCAAACCAGACGCCATTGACGCTCATTCCGTATTGCGGCAGCTCTACTGGCGCAAGAACGACATTCCGGCGCATCTCGAAGCCACGATTAAGCTGTGCCAGTTGCACCTAAAAGCACAGGATGCAGAGACAGCTTGGCAGGACTATCAGGAGTATACCAACGCAGGCGGGGACCGCATGCCTGCGGCGACATGGCTGGAATTGTGCCGTATTGCAGAGGGGAAACAGGACTATCAACGGGCCGTGTCCGATTACGAGAAACTGGCGCAGAGATATCCGACGGAACGGCAATCGCTCTTGGCGCTTCTCTCCGCCGGGCGCCTCGCGTTGAAGCAGCTCAACCGGCCGTCCGACGCATTGATCTACTACAAGGCCGCGAAAGCCTCCAAAGTGCCGCACCTTGATTGGGAATCGAACATTCAGACGGGAATTCGAGCCGCGGAAAAAGCCGCAAGCGTTTCCTTCGCACCAACTGCGAATTCCTAGGCTCTATTTTGCGGAATAAAAACAATCTGCATTGGACAACGTAGAGAAGGTTTCGCTTTACTCACTGAACGCGCAGTCCTGCAATTAACTAGCGGAAAATCCGAAAAGCATCAGCCGTTGCCGACGGCACGAATGGGAATCGTCACCGTTGAAGCCGTCTCCGAAGATCCCAGCATGTGGCAGCGGCCGTCGAAGATTCCGCCCGGATCGATGACCATGCACGGAGAGTGAACCTCTCCAGTCACTACACCTTTGGCCTCGATTTCCACGCGGCCCTTCGCAAAAATCACGCCATCGAAGCGGCCGGAGATGACCACGCGATTGCCCTCGATCTGGCCTTCCACCTTCGCGCCTTCGCCGAGGATCACGGTCTGGTCCGAAATGATGTTGCCTTTCACATTGCCGTCAATGCGGAATGTACCAGTGACCGTCAACGTTCCCTCGAGCGTTACGCCCTGGTCGATGAACCCGGTCCATTCTTCGGTTGAGCCACTCTTTGCAGCGCTGGGCCACTTCCATGCCATGTCAAAACCCCCATCTAGATACTGTTCTACTTTAGCTGCGCATGCGGATAAGTCAACGCAACTGAGCAAGCGGGTTGTCGAATGAAGCGACTGAACCAACGGGCAGTGTTTGCTGGCGGAGCCCTCGAAACTATTTCATCAAACGATCGTAAAGACCCATCAGTTGTGCGTCGTCATAAAACTCAAGCACAAGCTGGCCCGGGCGCATTTTCGTTTTCTGATGGAGAAGCACCTTGGTGCCGAGGTGCCGTTGAAGCTCATCCAACGCCGACCGGATGTTTGCATCCAGGCGAACCTCCGCCGGCGCATGGCCGGCGCGCGAGCGCCGCGAAGCCAGTCGTTCGATCTGGCGGACGGTTAACCCGCCCCGCGCTGCTCGTTGAGCGTAGCGCATTCGCAATTGCGAATCCGGCACCGCCAACAAGGCGCGGCCGTGCCCCGCCGTCAGCTTCCCTTCTTCAATCCATTCCTGAATCGTTGGCTCCAGCTTCAAGAGGCGAATCGAGTTCGCCACCGTCGCGCGATCCTTGCCGGTCCGCTCCGCAACCGCTTCCTGGGTTAACTGGGCCTCGTCCATCAAGCGTTCAAACGCGCGCGCGGCTTCAATGGCGTTCAGATCTTCACGCTGGATGTTCTCAACCAGCGTCATCTCCAACGCGAGATCGTCAGCCACTTGCCGGGCGATCACTGGGACTTTCGTCAAGCCGGCGCGCTGCGCTGCGCGCCAGCGGCGCTCTCCTGCTATCAACTGAAACCGCGAGCCGATCGGTCGAACGACCAGGGGCTGGATAATCCCAGTGGTGTGAATCGAACGCGCCAGTTCGTCGAGAGCTTCTTCCCGGAAGCGCGTGCGAGGCTGGTACGGACTGGGCTCGATCAAGTCGATGTCAACCTGTTGAGGGCCGGGATGCACCGCCTCGCGTGCCGGTGCGCTTGCGGCGCCGCTGGCGGCGGTTGCATGAGGCTGTACGGGTGTGGGTTCTGGCGAAGTCTTGGGCTCAGGCTCCCGAATGAGCGCTCCGAGCCCCCGTCCCAGCGCGTTTCTCGGCATTGGCAATGACCTCCTGGGCGAGCTGCGTGTAGCCTTCTGCGCCCTTGCTGTGAATGTCGTAAAAAATGATCGGTTTACCAAAACTTGGTGCTTCCGCCAGGCGTACATTGCGCGGAATCACACTTTGAAAGACTTGAGTTCCGAAGAAACTGCGCAAGTCAGTGGCCACCTGACGGGACAGGGTCGTCCGCTCATCATACATCGTAAGTAGGATTCCTTCGATTTCGAGGCTTGGATTCAAGGTGCGCCGGATGCGCATCAGCGTATCCAACAATTCGGAAACGCCTTCCAGCGCCAGGTATTCACACTGTATGGGGATCAGTACAGCGCTTGCCGCCACGAGCGCATTCAGAGTCAGCAAATCCAGGGCTGGGGGGCAGTCCAGGATGATAAAGCGATATTTATCATGCATGGGCTTCAGTGCAGTTTGCAGCTTATACTCGCGATTTTCCGCATTTACGAGCTCAACAGCCGCGCCGGCGAGGTTTTTGTCGGCGGGGACGACATCTAACCCGTCCACCTGCGATTTTTGGAGGATTTTGTCGAAAGGTTCGCCCAAAATCAAGGTGTGATAGAGAGTCCTGCGCGAGGGATCCTTAGGAAAGCCGATGGCCGCAGTCGAGTTTGCTTGGGAATCGCAGTCAATGAGGAGAGTAGACTGTTCAGCGGCAGCAAGGCAGGCGGCCAAATTCACCGCCGTCGTGGTCTTTCCCACCCCACCCTTTTGGTTAGCTACCGCAATGATCCGGGCCAAACGCTTCCTCGCGAGCGAAAATCTAGCAAAGACCGCCTCAGGATGCAAGATGTTTCACGTGGAACAATATTTGGCAGTGGAAATCGCGGTTAGGAGGTCGGTTTGTTCCATGTGGAACATTCCCACGATCCTCGGGAGCGACCCGATAGGACTTGTTCCACGTGGAACGAAAGCCTGCGATATAGCGTAATTTTCCTCCTTGAAATCGTTCCACGTGAAACCTTGGGCCCTTTGACAGAGGCGTATGTTCCACGTGGAACGTTGATCGGCTGCAATTGCCTCTATGACTATCAATCGGCAGAATTTCTAGCGAAATAGCAGAAATTCCTTACTTTCAGGTCGATGTGCCGACGCTTGAGGGCCTCTTCGTGCCCACCAGAAGGAGGCGTCGCAAGGAATGAGGAACTTGGATGGGTTCGCGCCAGTCCCAAGTGCGGATCTTTTCGATCTCGGGGAGGTCGCGAGCGCCAATCCAGAGGATAACTTGTTTCGCTGCTATCTGTTCCGAGCTTGCCCAATCGAGAAAGGTAGGGAATTCACCGAGTGCGCGCGAGCAAACGTAATCCAGGGGAGCGACCTCCTCCCCCAGCTCCTCGTAGCGCCGCGCCAGCACCTGTGCGCCCTTAAGTCCTAATTCACGAATGACTTCCGCGAGAAATGTGACTTTCTTGATGTTGGATTCGATTAGAAAGACCTGCAAATCCGGCCGGATGATCTTGAGGGGCAAACCCGGGAAACCGCCTCCCGAGCCGACGTCGGCGAGCCGACCGTTTTCCACAGGCACGGCCACGGATGCATACATACTTTCGCAAAAATGACGATAAAGTATCTCCAGCGGGTCGCGAATCGCGGTCAGATTTACCTTCTCATTCCACAGTAGCAAAATTTTTATATATTGTTGAATTTGAAGCACTTGTTCGTCGGTCGCGGTGAGCTGAAACTCACTGAGTGCGCGCTGGATGGTGCCAATGGGCGGAGGGGCTGGGCTAGTTGTTGACATAATAGTAAACTAAGAATAACCGCAGTTCAAGCGCTCTTCTCCGGGTCGGCGGCCCCTCTTCGCGTCAGGTATCGTGGTCCCGCGGTCCCGGCGACCACATCCACTGCGCTATGCCAGAAAATCGCGGGCACCAGGCTATTGTAGGCGATCCGGCTTGTTCCCAGAATAATGCCGATCAAGAGCGTCATCGCGATCCCGCCGCGCCCCTGATAGCTATGCGCGAGCCCGAAGAGGACGGAAGAAAGCAGCACGACCGCCCAAGCCTGCAATCCTACATGGACGAGGACGGCCATGGCGAACCCGCGATAGAGAAACTCCTCGCAAAGTCCCGCGGTAATCGCGAGC
>JBGQDD010000293.1:0-4825 GCA_041495665.1 Candidatus Acidiferrum sp. | reverse complement strand
GACATCGCGCTCATTGCCAAGCCTCTTGCCGCCGGCCTTCCGCTCGGCGCCATTCTCACTACGGAGGAGGTTGCTTCTCGCGTCTCTCCCGGGATGCATGGCACCACCTTTGGTGGCGGCCCGCTGGCTTGTGCTGTGGCTCTCGAGTTCCTCAAGATCGTCGAGGACGAAATGCTCCTCGAAAATATCCTCATGCGCGGCGCGGAGCTGCGCGAGGGCCTCACCAAGCTCGCCGCCAAATTCGGTTTCATCCGCGAAATCCGCGGTGAAGGCCTGATGATCGGTGTCGAACTCTCCGTCGAAGGCGCGCCTTTCGTCAGCGAGGCCATGCAGCGCGGTTTGCTGGTCAATTGCACCCACGATTTCACGCTGCGCCTGCTGCCGCCCTTTATCATCACTCGCGCGCAGGTGCGAGAATTTCTCAGGCTCTTTGAAGTCGTTCTTGCAACAACTCCACAGCAGGCCTCCGCTTCGGATTCCGGCAAGTCCGCGAATCCCGGACGCGTCGCCCATGCCGCGGCGAGGTGAAAAAATGACCACGACGACTCTCGTTGCACCTATTTCTTTGTCGAATGATCTCCTCACCGGAGCGGAATGGAGCCCCGCGCATACGCGCGAATTGCTCCAACTCTCGGCGGATATCAAGGCCCGCCCCGGCCGTTACGCCTCCACGCTTCAAGGCAAATTTATCGCGCTGATATTTGAGAAGCCCTCGCTCCGCACGCGTGTCACCTTCGACGTCGGCATCCAGAGCATGGGTGGTTCCGTCGTTTTCCTGGACCACACGCAGGCCTCTGCCTCACTCGGCGCGCGGGAGTCCATCGCCGATGTCGCCCGCAACCTCGAGCGCTGGGTGCAGGGTATCGTCGCGCGCGTTTACCAGCAGCGCGTCCTCGAGGAAATGGCGGCGAACGCCAGCATCCCCGTGATCAACGCGCTTTCCGACAAGTTTCATCCCTGCCAGGCGCTGGCCGATTTTTTTACGCTGGAAGAAAAATTCGGCGTCTTGCGTGGCTTCAAGCTTGCCTATGTTGGTGATGGCAATAACGTCTGCCACTCGCTGATTTATCTTGCAGCCCGCCTTGGCGTTCACTTGCGGATCGCCACTCCGCCGGACTACGCGCCACTGCCTGAAGTTGTCGCCGATGGCAAACGCGTGGCCCGCGAAACGAAGGCCAAAATCGAATTGATGACCGATGCGCGAGAAGCCGTCAGCGGCGCGCAAGCCGTTTACACCGATGCGTGGACCAGCATGGGTTTCGAAGACGAGGGGCAAGTGCGAAACACCGTGTTCCAGCCGTATCAGGTGAACGCCGAGCTGATGTCGCTCGCCGCGCTGGACGCTGTGTTCATGCACTGTCTTCCGGCGCACCGCGGCTTGGAAGTCACTCCGGAAATCCTCGACGGCCCGCAATCGGTCGTCCTCGATCAATCCGAAAACCGCATGTACGTGCAGAAGGCCATCCTGCATACTCTATTTTGATTCGGCGATGCGAGTTGCCGCGCCGCGCGGAATTTTCTTTGTAGGGGCGTCCCGACCGGGTCGGGACGCCCCTACTCGGCAACACTGATACGCAAGAGAGGAATTGTGAAAAAGGAATTGAATAAGCCGAAGAAAGTGGTGCTCGCCTATTCAGGCGGTCTCGACACCTCCATCATCATTCCCTGGCTCAAGGAAAACTACGGCTGCGAAGTCATCGCCGTGATCGGTGACGTCGGCCAGCAGGAAGACCTGGAAGCCGCGCGCAAGAAAGCGCTCGCCACCGGCGCTTCCACGGCGCTCGTCGAAGATCTGCGCGAGGAATTTGTGCGCGATTACATTTGGCCGACGCTCCGCGCCGGCGCCGTTTACGAACACACCTATCTCCTCGGCACATCCATGGCGCGGCCCGTCATCGCCAAGCGTCAGGCGGAAATTGCGCTGAAGCTCGGCGCCGACGGCCTCTCGCACGGTTGCACCGGCAAAGGCAACGATCAAGTACGTTTCGAGCTGGCCTACAAAGCCATCGCGCCCAACGTCCAGATCATTGCTCCCTGGCGTGAGTGGGACATCGATTCGCGCGAAGATGCCATCGCTTATGCCCATAGTCACAACGTCCCCGTCGAGCAGAGCAAGAAAAACATCTACAGCCGCGACCGCAACATCTGGCACCTCAGCCACGAAGGCGGCGAGCTGGAAGACCCTGCCAACGCGCCAAACGAAGCCATGTGGCAGTGGATCGTTTCCCCGGAAAAAGCTCCGGACAAAGCCGAGGAAGTCGAGATCGGTTTCGAATCAGGCACGCCTGTTTCCGTCAACGGCACCAAGCTCGGCCCGGTCGACCTTCTCAACACGCTGAACGAAATCGCCGCGAAGCACGGCATCGGCCGCACCGACTTGGTCGAAAACCGCCTCGTGGGAATGAAATCGCGTGGCGCCTACGAAACTCCCGGCGGAACCCTCCTCGTGAAAGCGCATCAGGAACTCGAGCGGCTCACCATTGACCGCGAGACCGCGCATTTCCAGCAGGCGCTCTCGTTGCGCTACGCCGAGCTGGTCTACTACGGTTTGTGGTTCGCGCCGCTCCGCGAAGCGCTCGACGGATTTTTCAACGTTGCGCAACAGCGCGTCACCGGCGCCGTCGGCCTGAAACTCTGGAAGGGCACGCTCAACGTCACCAAGCGCGTTTCGCCCTTCTCGCTGTACCGCGCCGACCTCGCTAGCTTCACTATGGGCCGCTACAACCCCAAGGATGCCGAAGGGTTCATCAATCTTTTCGCGCTGCCCGTTACGGTGCGTCCCAAGGCGAAAGCCGAGGGCAGCAAACAGTAATTTGTGCTTGTAGGGGCGCAGCATGCTGCGCCCCTATTTAGAAATCGCCAAACGTGCCAGCGGCAACTTCCGGCTGCAGATTATTCGCAACCTCGAGCGATACGAGATGACCGAACGCAAAGACGACCGACTGTGGGGAGGACGCTTCGAGCATGGGCCAAACGCTCGGTTCGACGCGTTCCAGCGTTCGTTTGCGTTCGATCGCCGTCTCTTGCCTTACGAAATTGCCGTCGATCGTGCCTGGGCGAAGGCGCTTGAGCCCATCGGCATTTTCACAGCTACAGAAGTGAAGCAAACGCTCGCTGCGCTCGACAGAATTGCGAAGCGCGCCAAAACAGATGCCACATGGCTCGAAACATTCGGCGCAGGCGCAGAGGACGTTCACCATTTCGTTGAAAAAGCCCTCGTCGAAGAGCTTGGTCCACTCGGCTGGAAATTGCACACCGGCCGCAGTCGCAACGAACTCGTGGCCACCGATTTTCGCCTCTTCGTGATCGATGCGGCCGCACAAATCCAGCATCTCCTGGAAGGCATACTGAATGCGTTCCTGCTGCAGGCGAAAGCCAATCGTAATGTCCCGATGGCGGGCATGACACACATGCAGCATGCCCAGCCGATCTTGCTTTCGCATTTTCTGCTGGCGCATGCGGAAGCCTTCGCGCGCGACATGACTCGCCTGCAACACGCTGCGGCGAGCGCGGACGCGTGTCCCATGGGTTCCGGCGCGCTTGCTGGAAATTCGTTCGCCGTCGATCGCCACGCGATTGCGCGCGAACTCGGATTTTCTCGCATTACCGGGAACAGCCTGGATGCCGTCAGCGACCGGGATTTCGCGCTCGACTATCTTTTTGCACTGACCGGCATCGCCACGCATCTTTCGCGCCTGGCCGAGGACTTCGTGCTCTTCTCGTCGCAGGAATTCTCCTACGTTATTCTTCCTGACGAATATTCCACCGGCAGCAGCTTGATGCCGCAGAAAAAAAACCCCGACGCCTGGGAACTGATCCGCGGGAAAACAGGACGCATCACCGGCGCGCTGCTCGGCTTGCTCACTACGCTGAAGGGCTTGCCCACGAGTTATCAGCGCGATCTGCAAGAAGACAAAGAGGCGCTGTTCGCCGCGCACGATCAAATGGCGGACATGATTGCGGTTGCGGCGGGCGCTGTCGCTTCCACAAAATTCAATGCCGGCCGATTGGCCGCGGCGGCGGCGAACCCCGCGCTTCTCGCCACGGAAGCGGCTGATTATCTCGTGCACAAAGGAGTTCCTTTCCGGCAGGCGCACGATATCGTCGGCCAGGTGTTGTGCGAAGCCGAGAAACAAAACGTGGCGTGGACCGCGCTGCCACTCAAAACTCTCAAGAAAATATCGCCCGCGTTTGAAGCTGACTTTGCTGGCAGCCTGAGTCTTGACGCGGCGCTCGCGTCGAAAAAAGTTCGCGGCGGTACCGCGCCTGAAAGCGTAGGCGCCGCCATCGCCGAATTGGAAGTACGTCTCAACAAAAAAGCCACCAAAACAGGAGCCAAACCATGAACGCCAGTCAGTCCGTGAAGCAACAAACGACCCTCGCCGCGGTTGCGGAGGATCGGAGGTCCCTTCCGGGGTCGGCGCGCTAGTCACGCGGATGTCCCGTTGATAAAGCACGCACTTTCGGAAGCCTCTTTGCCGCGCGGGTTCCGTTTCGCCGCGACCGCCTGCGGCTTGAAGAAAACCGGCGCGCTCGATCTCGCGATTCTTTCGAGCGACGTGCCGGCCTCGGCCGCCGCGGTTTTCACCCAAAATCTCGTGGTTGCCGCACCGGTTCTCATTTCCAAGGAAAATTTGCGCGCGTCGAAAGGCCGCATGCGCGCCGTCGTGGTCAACGCCGGCAACGCCAATTGCGCCACCGGCGCAGCCGGCCACGCTGCCGCGGTGCGCACGGTCGCCGAAGCCGCCAAGCGGCTCGGCTGCACACCACGGGAATTGTTTGTCTGCTCCACGGGTGTCATTGGCGTTCCGCTGCCGCTGGAAAG
>JBGQDD010000292.1:0-4850 GCA_041495665.1 Candidatus Acidiferrum sp. | reverse complement strand
GCGGGGAGCAGGCGGCGCGCGGTTTCCGCGGCGGCGGCAATGTGCATGGCGGCGGGAAACGTGTCGTTGGAGGATTGCGACATGTTGACGTCATCGTTCGGGTGGATGGGTTTCTTGCTGCCCATTTCGCCGCCAGCGATTTCAATGGCGCGATTGGAAATCACTTCGTTGACGTTCATGTTGGTCTGCGTGCCGCTGCCGGTTTGCCAGACGCGAAGAGGGAAGTGCTCGTTGAGTTTTCCTTCGATGACTTCATCGGCGGCCCGGGTGATGAGGCTGCACTTTTCGTGCGAAAGTTTCCCCAGATCTTGATTCACCAGCGCGGCGGCTTTTTTGAGGATGCCGAAGGCGCGGATCAGCTCGGGCGGCATGACGTCCTTGCCGATGGCGAAGTGGATGAGCGAGCGGGCGGTCTGCGCGCCGTAGTAGCGGTCGGCGGGGACGTCGATCTGGCCCATGGAGTCGGACTCGATGCGAGTTGGAATGGAGCTGGCTATTTTTGCGGCTTCAGACATTGAGGGACTCCTTGAAAGGCTGCTGCGAAGATACTATCAGCAAGTGACTGGTGACTAGCGGTGACTGGTGATTCGTGGCTGGTGACTGGTGACTGGTTGAAGACAGGACTCTCGGCGAGGTTGCGGTTGATACGAGGGGAGCCGTGAGAAGTGAATTGGGAGATGGGAAGAGGAGACCCCTCCCCCCACCCCGGGTGGTTTTTGGCAAAGAGTGTGGAATCGCATGAAAACAAAAGAGTTAAGTTTTCCATGAGTGCAAAAGAGTGTGGAAGGATATGAAAAGAAAGGAGATAGGGGTTAGGAAATGGGGGATGGGGAGGAAGGAGGACAGGGCGGCGCGGCTGCTTGACCGATGATTCGTGACTGGGAGTGTTAAGTGACGAGCGGCGGGTTCCAGAATGGGATGAGTTGGGGTACACCCCCGGTGTTTTCGTATCCCTAGGCTCCGCTCGGGACAAGAGGGTGGCAAACAAAGAAGTTAGCGGCTGGTGAATGGGGATAGAGGGGTAACGGGAAACTGGGGGAAACCCAGGAAGAGAGAGAAGCGAGCGACTCACAACATATTATAGCATGTAGGTACTGTTTGTCAAGAATTAATAGTAAGTCGTTTGGATACTATGAGATAGCTCTCAGCCGGCAGACCAACGTCTACTCGTAGCGCAGCGCCTCCATGGGATCGACGGAGGCGGCGCGGCGGGCGGGAACGAGACAGGCCAGAGCCGCGGCGACGATGAGCAAAAGGGTTACGCCGGCGAGGATGAGCGGGTCGCGCGAGCTCTCCATCACCCACTTCGTGGCGAGTTTGTCGAAGGCGATGTTCAACAGAAGACCTACCGCCAGTCCAGCACCCACATTCACTGCCGTCGAAGACAGGACAATCCGAAACACGTCCGCCGCTCTTGCGCCGAGGGCCATGCGGATGCCGAATTCGTTCGTTCTAGTGGCGACGCCGTAGGACACGACGCTGTAAAGGCCGACGGCGGCGAGGACTAGAGCAAGTACAGAGAAGATTCCGAACAGGGTGGCGATAAGGCGCTGCTGTGCGTATTCGGTCTGACCGGTGATCCAGGTTTGCAGGTCGCGAACGCGCATGACCTGCTGATCGGGGTCGACCTGAATGAGCTGGGCGCGAATGTCGCGCAGAATCGACATCGGCGCGACTTGAGTGCGCACCAGAATCTGGGTGAACATTCGCAGCCGCAGCGTGTAAGGCACATACATGGAGGGCTTGATCTTGTTTCGCAAGCCATCGTTGCGCGCATCGGCGACGACGCCGACGATTTGAAGCCAGCCGTCGCTTCCCGGAGCAGCTGGCGAGTAAGGTGGCTCACCTTTGAGGTCGGGAATGCGGATTTGCTGACCGATGGCGTTGCCGTTCGGCCAATACTGCCGCGCCATGGTTTGGTTGATCACCACGAGCGGGGCGCCGTGCATGGTTTCCGTATGATCCCAGATCCGGCCTTGTGCCAGTGGGATGCGCAGGAGAGGAAAGTACTCGGGACTGATGAAGTTCACCCGCGCCTCCGGCTTCTCCCCGTTGTTCCCACTGATTTCCATTCGAGTATCCCAGCCATTCGACGGCGGCGTGGCATTGGTGGAAATGCCGGCGGCGAGGACTTCGGGCATCGCCGCGATTTTGGCGCGGAGCTGCTCGAAGTATTCGGAACGGTCCTGCCAGGAAACGTGAGTGTTGTCGTGGATGGGGATTGGGACGGACATGGTGTGTCCTGGGTCGTAGCCGAGATCGGTTTTTACAAGCTTGAGAAAACCTTTGCCCGCAGCGCTCGCCACGGTGAGCAAGAGGAGCGTGAGCGCGACCTGAGCGCCGACCATCGCGTTGTGGGTACGGCGTGCGTGCGCGCTGCCCGTCATGCGCCGCATACTGCTTTGCATCAGACGGGCGATGTCCGGCCGGGAGAGTTGCAGGGCCGGCCAGAGACCGAAAACGACTGCAGTGGCGACGGCCAGGGCGATGCTGAAGAGCAGTACCGGCAGGTTCATTTTGATGACCGATTCGGCGGGGAAGGAATCCTCCGGAAGGAATGCGGTGAGCAGGGAAAGGCTCTTCCATGCCAGGAGAACGCCGAGAATGGTTCCAGCCCCAGCGATGGCGAGCGACTCGGTCAGCAATTGCCGGATGATGCGGAGACGGCCGGCTCCCACGGAGGCGCGCACGGCCAGTTCATGCTGGCGTTCGGCGCCGCGGGCCAGGAGCAAGATGGATACGTTTCCGCAGCCGATCAGGAGCAGGGAAGCAACAGCGCCAAGCAGCAGATAGAGCGTCGGTCCAAGGGGCCTCGCGTACACCTCGATAATGCTGCGCAAGCTGACGCGGAATTTTTCGGGATAACGGTCTGGGGATTGTTTGGCGAACTCTTCCAGGATGGGCTGGAGTTCAGCACTGGCTTGCGCGGCGGTGATGCCGGGGAGGATCTTCAGCGATGTGCCGAAATTGATATGCGGGTCTTGCGTGACATGCAGCGGGAGGTAAATCTCTCCCTGGCCCCATTTGAACCGGGGCGGCATCACGCCGACGATCTCGTAAGTTTTGTGAACGAGCTGCATTTTGCGGCCAATGATGTTGGGATCGCCGAGGAAGTATCTTTGCCAGAATTGGTAGCCGAGAACGACAACGCGCTGCGGTTCCTGGCCGGGAGGCGCATCGGAAGGAATCAACCAGCGGCCCTTAAGTGCGGGAATGCCCCAGTGGTGGGGCGAGCCGGGGGAAATGTGGATGGACTGCACGTCTTCGGGAAGGTCGCCGTCCGTGGTGGTCAAATTCCACCAATCCATGCCGACGACGCTTTCGACGGATTTGGCTTGGCGAAGCTGTTCCATCTGTGGGCCGCTGAAGCCGGTGAACCGGTCATTGCCGGCTTTGTCCACCAGGCGAAGCTCCACGATGCGATCGGAGCCCGGATACGGGAAGGGGTCAATCAGGACCGCGTAAATGACGCTGAAGACGGCGCTGGTGGCGCCGATCCCGAGAGCGAGTGAGAGGACCGCGGTTAGCGTGAAGCCGGGCCGCTTACGGAGTTCGCGGGCCGCGTAGCGCAAATCGGACGCCAAGGATTGCATCGGCACCTCGCATGGCAAGCTCTTCGTCTTCGCCGACCTTTGCGGGATTTGACGACAGAGGATCGCCGATGGTTAGTTGGCGAGCCGGTGCTGATGACAGTTATTTTTAGGGTTTAGAGTAAATTGCGACTAGCTGCGAGTGTGTTGCGACCACCAGTTGCGCCAGGCGGCGGGATTGGAGCCGAGCCCGGCGCCGGTGATGTCTTGCAAGGCTTGGAAGACCCAACTGCGGGTGGTGGCGTCGAGGGAGGCGTCGTCCATCATGTTGAGGAGGCCAGGGACGGCGCCCATGCGCTGCTCCTCTCGGAACATGCCGGATTGCGCGATGGCGCAGGCGGCTCCTTCGCGCACGTGGGGCGAGTGATCGTTGCGGAAGGCATCGAGAAGAGGCGCGATGGAACTGTCAGTGGCGAGAAGCCCAAGACCGACGACCGCGTAGTTGCGAGTGGTTTCATCGGGATCGTGGATGCGATCCAGAAACACAGTTTCCAGGCGAGCGGTTTCCACGCCACGATTCCCCAGAACGCCGAGGATCCACAGGAGCCACGCGCGATTTTCCGGCTCATCCTGCAAGCGCGAAAGAAGTTTGTCCACGCTTTCCGGAGACTTGGGCAGATTGTATCCGGCCAGAGTAATTTCCAGCGAGGCGGCGCGGACGCGCAGATCGTTGGCGTTGATGGCGGTGTAAAGCAAACCGGCGAGCGGCCCCTTTTGCACTTCGAGCTGGCCGTACCACGACGGGACGTTTTTTTCGATCAATTCGATGGCGCCCTCGTAGTGGTTGATGGCGCGCTCCATCAGGAGCTGGGCTTGCTGCTGCGGCGCCATGGCGGAAAGAGCCTCGATCTCGTGGTCCGAGAGTTTTGCGGGAGAGGCGGGGAGCGGGTCGCTCTTCAATTGAATGATGCGTTCGAATTCCGCCCAAGCGGCCTTGATGGGGCCGGGATTCACGGCGACGAAGAGAAAAAATGCCAGCGTGAGGCATAAGAAGACAAGCCTGCGCCTTCCGATGGTTGGAGTCGCGGGACGAATCTCAGCGGGAGAAATCTGCGGTTCCTGCGGCCGTTCCTGGTTCATGAAGGCACACCTCGGAGCCAGAAATCAGGCTAAGTGGTTGATTCGCAATGGGCAATAGTACGAATGGGGCAATTAGGCGGTGATGTGCTCCTGGGTCATGTATAATTTCGCCTCGGGGGATTTTGCAGGTTTCATGAGCCAGGGATTCGGGAAATCGCATGCCTCGCTGAAGGTGTGGTT
>JBGQDD010000291.1:0-4856 GCA_041495665.1 Candidatus Acidiferrum sp. | reverse complement strand
CCCGGTCCTCGAGAGCCGGCGCGCGCAGCCGCACCTTCAACGCGCCTCCCATTTCTCCGGCAATCTCGTCCTTGCTCGCCCGCGGCTGCACGCGCACAAGAAAAGTCACGGCGCCTTCCCGCTCTTGGACCTCCAGCATCCGGCTCCTCACGATTCCTTATTTGACGTCCCTAGTCCCAAAAAGCGCCGTACCCACACGCACTTCGGTCGCACCCTCTTCGATCGCCGCTTCAAAATCGTGGGACATTCCCATCGACAGCACAGGCAGCGCTAGGCCAAGCTTACTTGTCATATCCTCGCGTAATTCTCGCAAGCGCCGGAAATAGGGCCGCACGCGCTCCGCTTCCTCCAGGAACGGCGGGATGCACATCAGCCCTGCAAGCTCCAATCGAGGTAGATCGGCAAACCCTTCCGCTAATGCCGAAAGCTCGTTGATTTCCACCCCACTCTTCGTCTCCTCCGGCGCAACATGCACTTCGATGAGAACACGTAGTTTGCCCGTGATACCTGCTTCAGCCCGAGCCCGGTCCAGCCGCTCCGCGATCGCAAAATCATCGACGGAGTCTATGCTGTGAAAAAGTCTCGCCGCCCGCGCCGTCTTATTGCTCTGCAAATGACCGATCAGGTGCCACGTCGCCGCCAATCCTTCCGTTCCGGCGCGCTTTCCTTCCCACTCCTGGACGCGGTTTTCGCCGAAGTGCCGGATCCCCGCTTCATATGCTTCGCGGATCGCGCTCGCCGGATGCGTCTTTGACACGCCGATCAAGGTGATCTCCTCCGCGCGCCGGCCCGCGCGCGACGCCGCACTGGCGATCCTCTCTTGAATGCGCAACAAATTTTCCCGCACCGAAGTTTGCGTCATGTTCGAATTCGAATCCTAGCACGCGCGGCATTGCAGCGCAGAGTCTCTGCGGTTAGACTGGCTTTCGGCCGCTGATGAAACCGCGGTCACACTGAAAATGACCGCTCCCGGAAAACTCATCGCCGTCGAAGGCATCGATGGCAGCGGCAAGCGCACGCAAGTCGATCTCCTGACGCTTACCCTCAAGGCGCGCGGGCATTCCGTCTATTCCACCGGCTTTCCTCAATATGATTCCTGGTTCGGCAAAATGGTCGGCCAATTCCTGAATGGCGATCTTGGTCCGCTTGAAATCGTCGATCCCCACTTCACCGCCCTGCTTTATGCCGGCGACCGCTTTGAAGCCAAGCCTAAACTCGAATCCGCCCTGAACAACGGCCAAATTGTTCTTGTGGACCGCTACGTCGGTTCCAACCTCGCGCACCAAACCGCTCGCGTTCCCCCGGAAAAGCGCTCCGAGTTCCTGGAATGGATCGAGCATCTCGAGTACCGCATCTACGGCCTTCCCCGCGAAAACCTCATCCTCTACCTTCGCGTGCCTGCGCGAGAAGCGCAGCGGCTCGTCGAACGCAAGTCCGCGCGAAGCTACACCTCCGCCCGGAAAGATTTGCTAGAGGCCAGTCTTCGTCACCTCGAGGACGCCGCCGAAATGTACGACTCGCTTTCTCGCAGCGTGCCCTGGGCGACCATCCAGTGTTTCGATGCCACGCTCAACGCCATTCGCGAACCAGAAGAGATTGCCATGGACGTTCTCGCCGCTGTCGAGGGAGTTCTTTCATCGGCTTCCGCAGGTGGGGAGCGCTAGCGCATGGGTCTATCCGAATTTCTCGGCAACGAACGTATCGTCACGGCGCTCCGCGGCGCTCTCCGCAGCAAGCGTGTTCCCCATGCGCTGCTCTTCACCGGCGCGCGCGGCGTCGGCAAATTCACTCTCGCACGCATGTTTGCGCAGGCCGCGAATTGCGAGCGCCTCGCGGACGACTTCTGCGGCGAGTGCGCCACTTGTCAGCGCATCTCCAAGCTCGCCGATACGCAAACGCTGATCGAGCAAGGGCTCGTCGAGCGTGGCGAGAGTGCCGACGCCGCCACGGTCGAGCGTGTGCCACTGATCCTGCAGTCGCACCCGGACGTCTGGGCGCTCGTGCCCGATCCGGTCCGCCTGAAGAGCCCGGTAGCGCGCCCCATGTTGCGCGTAGGACAGTTGCGCGCCGTCCAGCGTGCCGCCTACTTTCAACCCATGGGTCGGCGCCGCGTATTCATCCTCGATGGCGCGGAGACCATGCACTCAAACGTCTCCAACGTCTTCCTGAAAATTCTCGAGGAGCCTCCCGGCTCGGCGACGCTCATCCTCACCGCGCCCTCGCCTTACGCGCTTCTGCCTACCATCGTGTCGCGCTGCCTGCAATTTCATTTCGCGCCGCTGCCCCAAGCGGACGTGGAAAAAATCCTGAAAGAAAAGACCGATCGCAAGCCCGCGGAAATCAAACTCGCCGCGCAACTCGCGGAGGGCAGCCCGGGCCTCGCCATCGAAATGGATGTCGATGCGGCCGCCCAGCGCCGCAGAAACGCACTGCGCATCCTCGAACGTGCCGCGCAAGGTCAAGGTTTCGCCCAGCTTTTCTCTGACACCTCGGCTCTCGCCAAGGACCGCGATTCCTCCTTCGAGGATCACATCGGCGTTTTCTACGGCTTGCTCACCGATCTCCTTGAACTTACGTCCAAATTGAAAGATCCCCTCTTGCGCAATGTTCCGCTCGCGAAAGAATTGGAGTCGCTCGGTAAATCCGTGGATTCAGCGTGGGTTCTCCGCGCCATCGCCGGTTTCGACGAACTTTACCTCGGCGCGCGCCGCAATTTGAATCGCCAGCTCGGCCTCGACGCCCTGGCCGCATCTCTTGCACCTGCACTCTCGAGGGCTTCCGGCTCCCGCCTCTGATTCACGCTGACAAATATTCGCAATTCCAAAATTTATTGGCTAGACTGTAACCCACAGGCTCCCGCGCGCATCATAGAGAGCAGATATTCCACCCCCGTAGGTTAGAAGGAGCAGTCATGGTGAATCGCCGTTTATTTCGTCCGGGCTTCCCGGACGTCAAGGAGCCGAGCGCACCCCACCCTCAGCACATCGGTCCTATCCCCAGCAAGAAGCCCGCGCCCCCGGAAACGACTCACGCCGAGAACTTCTACTGGGTCAAACAGATGCAGTCCCATACGCCGATGGCCGTGGTTCTCGAGGATGGTGAAGTACTTCGCGGCACCGTCGAATGGTACGATCGCGATTGCATCAAGCTTACCCGCCAGGGCAGCCCCAACCTGCTCATCTTCAAGCGCGTGATCAAGTATGTCCACAAGGATGGAGAGGAATCGGCCGAGGGCGGCGACGAGTAAGCTCTCTACTTGTGAAGAGCATGCCCGGCGGTTGCTCCGAAGGTGAGCAGCGCCTTTGCGGCCAGCGACCCGTCCTCGTTGAAAATTTCGCACTCGGTCACAACAAAATTTCTGCCCGCGCGCAACACGCGCGCATCCGCCTTGATGCGCCCGCCCGGCACCGGCTCCAGATAGTTGATGCTCAGCTCCACGGTAGCAATCTCCGTCCCCTTGGGTATCGCCGTATAGGCCGCGATTGCCGCCGTGGTATCCGCCAGCGCCGCCAGAATTCCTCCGTGCACCACGCCATGAATCTGCTTGTGGTTCGGCCTCACGTCCAGCCGGAAAATCGCCCGTCCCGCGTGCACGCTTTCCACGTCAAATCCCAGAAGCTCCGTCGAGCGGCTTTCTTTCATCCGCCGCCGCACGAGTTCCGTCACCCGTTTCTCTTCCTTGGACATTCTCTTCGTCATCGCGTTTTGCCGTTTCCCATCCCGCCCGCATCACCGACCCATCCCCACATCGAAACCATCATTCTTCTCTTCCTTCTCACTAAGAACTAAGTACTAAGAACTCACAACTCAGTACGCCGTCAGCCCTCCATCCAATGGAATCGCCGCCCCCGTAAGCCACGACGATTCCTCCGACGCCAGAAATACCGCCATCTCCGCCACGTCTTCGGGCCGCCCTATGCGGCCCAGGGGAATCGTAGCAATACGCGCCTTCCGTAACGCCTGTCCTTGTTCACTTTCGTCGAATACGCCCTTCACCAGTTCCGTTTCCACGATCGAAGGGCAGATGCAATTCACGCGAATATTTTCATGCGCGTGATCGATGGCCATGGCCTTGGTCAGCATCGTCACTCCGCCTTTCGACGCACAATAAGCCGCGCGATCCTTCACCGCCACGAGCCCAAGCACCGAGCCAATATTCACGATGGCTCCCCCGCCGCATTTACGAAACTCCGGCAGCACCGCCCGCGACATCAGAAACGGCCCCTTTACGTTGACCGTCATCGTCCGGTCCCACTCTTCCTCGCTGATCCCCTCCACCGTCGATACATGCAGCGTTCCCGCATTGTTCACCAGCACGTTCAGCCGCCCGAATCGCTCCACCGTTCCCTTCACCGCACGTTCGACTTCCCGGGCGCGCGTCACATCGCATTCCATCGCCAATCCCGCTCCGTCCTGCTTCTGAATTTCGCTGATCACCTCGCGAAGCTTCTCCAACCGTCGTCCCGCCACAGCCACGCTTGCGCCTTCCCGCGCAAACGCCAGCGCGATCGCTCGCCCAATCCCCGTCCCGCCGCCGGTAATCAGCGCCACCTTGCCAGAAAGTCGTGTCACGAAATTCCCCGTCCCCGCGTCTAATAGGGGCGTCATACTGCTGCCTGGTGCCTCACGCGGTGGGCGCGACTCTAGCATCCGGCTCCCTGCCCTGCAAGCTGCGCTGGCAGGAAACTGTTGTATCTTAGCGGCTCTCATTGACGCGACGGAGACTCGAAAGCCTACCTTATGCGCATTGGCATCACTTGCTATCCCACCTACGGCGGCTCCGGCGTCAGCCATTCGTTGTCGATGCCGTTCAGCCGGTTGGCGTGCACGTGGCGCTTGAACACCTGCACGTCGTG
>JBGQDD010000290.1:0-4876 GCA_041495665.1 Candidatus Acidiferrum sp. | reverse complement strand
CCCCACAACAAGCCCCAGAGCTGATTGGAATTGGAAAGCGGGATGCCGCGGCTGATGCCCACATACTTTGCGGCGTACTGCTGGAAGAGGTCGCCAATGACCCAGACGAAGCCGCCCAGCATCAGCCAGAAAATTACGCTGCGCGCGCCGAGCAATTCCTGCCACAACGGGACCAGACCGAGGGAGCTTACGGAGAGGACCGACATCATCCCCAATTCGCCAAACGAAAAGAAAGTCACAAAGGAAAGCGGATTCATCCCGGTCAGGTAGGCCTTGCGGTAGGGGATATACATGGTGCCCCAAAGAATTCCGGCACCGAGCGCGGCCCAGACACCGTGCAAGGAATGTGCTGCCGGGCCGTGCGATGATGACGCGACGGCCAACAGTGTCGCCCCGACACACATAACGAGTGCGCCGCCCAAGACGCCAGCGCGACGGCGCCAATCCGCCTGACGCAGCTCATTGAAGAAAAGAAACCCCCAAAGAATGCCGAGAAGGCTATTGGAATTCCACAAAGGAAAGGCGATGCTCAAGCCGATGTCACGGATGGCGAAAATCGTCAGCGTGTTGGCCACGGCCCAAAGACAGCCGGCAAGAAGCGCCCAGATGATCAGGTGAGGCGCCCGGCGAACATCGGCGCGGACAGCCGAGGTGCCAAGGATTAACGCGGGCAGGCTCCAGCGCGCGAGAAAAACGCCGATGACCATGATGAACGAAATGACCATCGGCGAGATGCCAATGGAAACGAGTTTGGTGGGCGCTTCCGCGGCGCCGAGCCAGGCTCCCGCAGCGAAGCCGCAAAGAATGCCGAGCAGTTGAAGCTTCTTCGAACGCGACGCGTCGATGATTGCGGGGGGCAATTCAGAAGGCAAGGCGGGCGGCATGTTGCTCCAATCCGAGAATCAGCGAATAAATCGAAGAAGAAGCAATCCCCCGATCAAGACGGCGACGGGCACCCAAAAATGAATATCGCTGAGAACGATGGTCCACCAGCCGCGGGTGTTCGGGTCCGGTTCAGGTATGTTCATTTTCGATCGCTCATGAATCGCCGACCATCCGCGGAGACGTCGATGACAAATTCTGCGCTCGGCGGACAGACTTACGATAGGCGCGAATTATAGCTCTAAAAGTTATCCTTGTCCGAGCGGCTCGACCGAAATCGTGTAGCTCGCGGGGCTTCCCTGCGCCGTAAGCTCCACGAAATTTCGCGACGTAATCCAAACTTCGCGCAAGATGGATGGTGGCCAAGGAGAAATGGGAAGCACACTGGCAAAGATCTATGCCGTGCTGAGCGGAGCGATCTTGCTCGTGGTCGGTGTGGTGGGATTTTCTCGCCACGAAATGTGCAACCTCACGTTTCCTCCCGCGCATAACGTTTTTCACCTGGTCAGCGGCGTAATCGCCCTTTGGGCCGGGCTCGGAAAGAATGCCGATGGTCCGCGGCGGTTTGGCCTGATTTTTGGAGCCGTCTATACCCTCCTGGCTATCGCAGGCTTCGCCGGTCTGCGCGACCTCGGTCCCATTCAATTGGATTTGAACACGCACTTCAATTTCATCCACCTGGGAGTTGGACTGCTCAGCCTGGCGGCCGGTTTTGCCAGCGCAAAGGCGGGCTAGTAGTTTTGTGGCTTGGGGTGCGCCGCTTTTTGTTCGCTTTTGTAAGCTTTCCAAGCTCCATCGATGACGTAGGCGTGAATCGCGTCCGCATCTTGCACGGTCATCTTGTCATGCGGGAATGCGAACTTCGGAGGATCGGCGAAACCAGGCATGCCTTTGTTCCAGTGGCTGCCACCCAGGACAATTTGATACCAATCTTTGTGAACATCGGGCGGCATATAGCGGAGATCGGGAATCGCGCCGTCAAGAACCCAGGCGCCGCTGCCGTCGAGGCCAGGCGAGTGGCAACCGTCGCAGACGAATGTTCCATAAAGCTTTTCGCCCTTGCGAATGATTTCGTCGCTCACTTTTTGCTCGGGAGGCTTCGGCACGGCAGGAATGACGATTTTCGGATAAGGAAAAGGCGTGGTGGCGCCGAGCTTGAAGGCGTAGAGGCGCGAGGGGCCGCGTTTCGATTCGGGGGTGGCCATGGTGCGGGCCGGAGCGAACAAGCGTGAGCCCGAGCCCCATCCAACGGGTGTGATGACGTACTGCTCGCCTTTCACGGAAAATGTGACGGGAATCGATTCGATAGCCGAACCGGTCTTGACCGACCAGACTTTCTTCCCGGTATCCGCGGTGTAAGCCGCAAATTCACCCGTGCCTTGCCCTTGAAAAACCAAGTTGCCGCCCGTGGAGAGAACGCCGCCATTGGTGGCGATTTCCTCTTCGACGGACCAGCGCGCGGATTGCGTGACCGGGTCCCAAGCGATGAGGCGGCCGAACAAGCCTTCGGCGCCCTCTCCTGCTTCGGACGCGGCCTTAGCGTCGGGGCGGCGATCCGTTGTCGGTACGTAAACCAAACCGGTCCGCGCGTTGTAGCTCATCGGCCACCAGTTGTGAACGGTCCATTGCCTTCCGCCACCTTGCGAGGGCGGAATAGGGACGGCGCGTCCGGTCTGGAGATCGATGGAGCTAGCCCAAACGACTTTGACGAGCGGCTTCGCGGAAAGAAGTTTGCCGGTCCTGGCGTCGAGCACGAAGAAGAAGCCGTTCTTCGGCGCGGTCATTGCCACGTGGCGTTGCACGCCGTCGATGAGAAGGTTGGCCATCAGAATGTGATTGTTCTCGGAGTGCACGCCCTCTGTACCGGTCTGGTAATGCCAGACATATTCTCCAGTGTTCGCGTTCACGGCGATGATGCATTCGCCGAAAAGCCTGTCGCCGGTCGCCTTGATTAGCCTGAACTCTCCGTAGTCCACGCCGACGCCGGCCGTGCCGAAAATCACCAGGCCCGTGGCGTCATCATAAGTGATGGCGTTCCAGACGTCGCCGCCGCCGACCCGCCACCATCCATCTCCGGCCCAGGTCTTCGCGGCCATTTCCATCGTTTTGTTCTCAAAGCCCTTGGAGGGATCTCCAGGGACGGTCCAGAAGCGCCATGCTTCCTTGCCGGTTTCCGCGTCGTAAGCGACCAGCGCGCCACGCACGCCGTCGTCCGAGCCGTTGAAGCCCATCAAGATTTTCCCCTTGGCAACATGCGGCGCGCCCGTGATTCCGGTTTGCGTTGGTTCGCAGACCGTGGCTTCCCACACTTTTTTTGCTGTTGCGGCATCGATGGCGACGAGGCGGCAGTCGCCCGTGCCAACGTACACTTTGCCGTTCCAGACGGCGACGCCGCCATTGACGCGCGCGGAATAGGAACCGTTGATGGCCAGGTCCAAGCGAACTTGGGGATCGAATTTCCAGAGTAGTTTCCCCGTCGCTGCGTCCACCGCATAAACTTTCGAAAGCGGCGCGCTGAGGTAGATCACGCCATCGACAACCAGCGGCTCCGATACGACGCCCATCGCGCTATCGATGTCGAGCGACCAAGCGAGACCCAGGCCACCGATATTCTTGTCGGTGATTTGCTGCAGCGGGCTGAAATGACCGGCGTCAAAGGTGCGGCCGTTGAGCAACCAGTTGTTCCCGGTGGCGGCATCGGCCAATACGCGCGCCTCGTTCACCTCGCCGGGCTTCGCGGTGCTGTCCGCCGAGGAGCGCAGTACAATGGCAACTCCTATCGCGCCAACAACAAGAATCAGACCGAGAATGCGCCGTGTTTTCATGGCAGACCGCCTTTCGAATGAGTTGCCGAACATCCGCCGCACCGATGCGAGATCGCCTGCCCGAACCTGATGGGCGTGGAATTTGCGCGTGCCATGTTAAGTGCGCCGCGGAAAGAAAGTTAACGCGTGCCTCGCTCCGGTATGGCGCCCGTGTACATGACTTAGCTTGGGCTGGCTTTTCGAAGATTGACGCACCTCTAAAGCGAGAAAACCTGCCACTGGAGCGAACCGCACTATGTCTTGTGATGCTAGGTGGCGCGGCGAGGCAAGTCAACGCGAAGAAGCAAAAAAAGGACGGCAGGTTGGAGGGAAGAACAACCACAGGAGGGAGTAGTGCGCGGCGGGATGGTTCGCAAGGTAAACTCAAAGTAGAAAAAACCGGGAAGCGCAGAGAGCAAGTTTCAACGTGCAAGAACAAATTGCCGGTCCATTGAGGGAGGCGGGCAGGAAAAAATGAAAGCGCGGCTACAGGTGATGAAATTCGGAGGTACGTCGGTCGGCGATGCGGCTTGCATCGCCAGGACGGCGCAGATTATCGCCAAGGCGGCAAAGGAGAACGGCTGCGTCGCGGTGGTTTCGGCGATGAGCGGGGTGACCAACCAGCTGATCGAAGCTGCAAAGAAAGCACAGACAGGGAACGCGGAGGAGGCTGCAGCCATCGTCGATGCGCTGCGGCAGCAACACGAAGCCGCGCTGACGAGCTTGATCCAGCACGAGGAGGGACGCGCGCGGATCCGGCAGCGGTTGGAAGAGGTGCTCGCGGAAGGGCGGCGGCTCTGCGAAGGAACGGCGTTGCTGCGCGAACTCACGCCGCGCACTCTGGACGCGATTTCGAGCCTGGGGGAGAGGCTCTCCGCACCGCTGGTGGCGGCAGCAGTCCGAGAGCTGGGGCTGCCCAGCGAAGCGATCGACGCAACGGAGCTGATCGTGACGGACGCGTTTCACGGCGGCGCGGAACCGCAGATGGAATTGACGCGAGCGAAATCGCAGGCGCGGTTGCGGCCACTCTTGGAGAAAGGAATCGCGCCGGTGGTGACGGGCTTCATCGGCGCGACGACGGAAGGGCAACTAACGACGCTGGGTCGGGGCGGCTCCGACTATTCCGCGACCATCCTGGGCGCGGCGATGGATGCGGATGAAGTCATCATCTGGACCGACGTCGACGGCGT
>JBGQDD010000289.1:0-4883 GCA_041495665.1 Candidatus Acidiferrum sp. | reverse complement strand
TTTGGTGGAGCCGATGGGGTTCGAACCCACGACCTCCTCGATGCCATCGAGGCGCGCTCCCAGCTGCGCCACGGCCCCACCGGAGGAACAACAATAGTTTATCACAGCCCGCCAATAAGAGTCCTGCCCGGCCGGCTCCCCGTTACATCATCCGTGGCGGGCGCGTTTAACCGGCAGCCAGATCAGGCTTGTCCACCATCCTACTGCGGAACGGCAGAGCGGTACGAATGAGCTTACTTTTCAGCGGGAAACTTCGGAGGAATTTCCGCGTAGCCCGGAGCAGCCTGCTTCAGGTTCACGTCCAATTGTGCACCCGCATCTCCAATGGTCCAGCGAATTCCACCGGCGAGCACATTCAGGAAGAACTCATTCTTCCAATTCTCCGGCCGGTCACCCATCGCGTTATAGAAAACACGGCCCTTCCCATTTTGCCGCGCCCACGTCACCGGATACGGCGCGCGCTGATAGCACTCTCCCTTCATACCTTGGGTGTCCACCGTGAGGATCACATGAAGATCGGGCATGAAATCCTTCAGCGAGTACCATTCTTCATTAAAACTCACCGGCGACTTCACGCCTTCCAGTCCCGGAAATTTCGGATCATTTACGATGACGTTCGCATCCTGCAATCTTGGCTCCCGCCCGTGAATGATGAACTCGGCGCCGAGCATCTTCAGGTAGGGATCTTGCTGTTCTCCATGTGATATGTATCGATTTGAAAGGTCCGGCGTATCCGGCGGCGTATGAAACGTATCGCTCGCCGCGTGCACGCCAACAAATCCCATCCCGCCCTGTATCGCGTCCAGCAAGGCCTGCTTGCCTTTGGCCGACATCGGAGGCTTGCCATCCGTTCCCAGAGTCGTCAGGTCGCCTGTCGTGAAAAATACAACGGCGGCGAAGGAATGAATCCGCTTCTCATCGAAAATGCGTCCGTCCTTCGTCACTTCCACTTTGAATCCATGCTTGGCGCCCAGGGCATTGACCGCATCATCGACAATGCTTGGCTGTCCGCCGACTCGTTTCACGACATCGTGTTCCCAACCCGATGATTTCGTAAACACCAGCACCGATTTATTCGAAGCTCCGGGCAAGTGGTTCGCAAGCGCGAAACCCGCACCCGTCAGCGTCGCGGCTCGAAGAAATTCTCTGCGGCTCTTAAATTCGTTCATGAAATCCCTCTCAGTGAAGTGATCCAAAGAAAACTCCTAATCGTGTCCCTCCGGATGTTCGCAACCTGGAAAACTTTCGAATACCTGGTCCCCGGTCCAGCCTAGCTCCCGCATCCCCGCTTCGGACGAGTAATACGCTCCGCTGATCCACCCCTTTAGATTTTCGAAGTGTTCGTGGAGGCCACGATTTTCTTTTTTGGCACCGCCCGATGAATCTTCGTTTGCCGGATGTACCGCCGCATCCGCCAGAAACATATTTTGCTGGTGGGCATCGAGGGAAGGGAATCCCTTCCCATATCGTTTCTGCGACTCCGCTTCGAGCGCCGCAAGAGAATCCACGAAACTCCTCTTGTGTTCAAGCGTATCCACACCCAACAGCAGGTCGATGAACCGATTCACTTGTGCCTTCGTCGATCCCGGCACGATGCTCTCCGCAATCGAGGTCAAACTTTCATTCTCTTGTGCGTTCAGGACCAGCGGTTTCCAATCCGCAACCCCCAGTTTCTCGGCTTCGTCGAGAACCGCATCATCTCTCAATAGCTCATGAACCGGATGTGAAGCCGCCACCAGCGGCCACGCTGCCCCTGCACCCACGCCCGCAAGCAGTCGCTGCACCATCTCCCGCCGCGACAACCGCCCGCTCGCCGCAGCTCCAACATCGATCACCCGCAATTCACCATTTCCAGCCATGACCAAGATTCCTGCGCTCCCTTTCCGCGGCGATGGTATCACTCGACCTCAACCGCTTACAAGAACCACGGGAATCTGCTTGCTTCTTCCTTGATTGACCTGCTCTTCCGCGCTTGTTAGCATCCGTTCCTGATTTGAATCCGATGGCGGAACAGAAAAAGCAGTCCTACGATGTCCTCGTGGTCGGTTCCGGCGCTTCCGGAGGCTGGGCCTGCAAGCGCCTTGCTGAAGCCGGCCTGAAGGTCGCGCTGCTCGAAGCTGGCCGTCCACAGCCCGACAAGAATTTCTCCGAACACAAGCCAGCGTTCGAACTCAAATACCGCAACCTCGCCAAAGAAATCGTCCGCAAGACGCGTCCCATCCAATCCAAATTTGAGGTCTGCAGCGAATACAACTACGACTGGTTCGTCAACGACCTCGAAGAGCCTTACACCACTCCCGCCGACAAGCCCTTCAACTGGATGGGTCGCCTGCGGGTGACCGGCGGCCGCACCAATGTTTGGGGCCGCGTAAGCCTGCGCTTCAGCGATTGGGATTTCAAAGCCGCCTCGCACGACGGTTACGGCGAAGACTGGTCGCTCAGCTACAAAGATATCGAGCCCTACTACGATCTCGTCGAAAAATACGTTGGCATCACGGGCAGTGCCGAAGGCCTCGAGCATCTCCCCGACGGCCAGTTTCAGCCGCCCGTTCCGCTCACCTGTCAGGAAAATCTCTTTCGCAATCGCGTCAAGGAAAAGCTGGGCCGCACCGCCATGCCCACGCGCAGCGCCAATCTCACCAAGCCCCTCAATGGCCGCGGCCCCTGCCACTTCTGCGGCCCCTGCGAACGCGGCTGCATGACGCACTCTTATTTCAACTCCGCCTTCACCACCGTTGCCGATGCCGTCGCCACCGGCAACTGCACGCTCATCTCGAACGCCATGGTCTACAAAGTTCTCATGGACCCGGATCGCAACCGCGCCCGCGGCGTTCTCTTCCTCGATCGCAACACGCGCCAGGCCCGCGAAATCTACGCCCGTGCCGTAATCCTCTGCGCGCAATCGCAGGAATCCGTCCGTATCCTCCTGAACTCCGCTACGCCGCAGAATTCGAATGGTCTCGCCAATTACAGCGGCGTCCTCGGCCATTACCTCACCGCGCATGTCCGCAGCGCCGGCGGCAGCGGCGAATTTCCCGCTTTCGACGCGAAGCCTTCTCTCGGCGGCCCCGTAAAGCCACTCGGCATCTACATCGCGCGTTTCCGCAACTTGCAGAACGCCCCGCCCTACAAAAAATTTCTCCGGGGCTTCGGCTACGAAGGCGAGTCCAGCACCGAGTTCAACTGGGACGCCCCGGGCTTCGGCGAAGCTTACAAAAAAGCCCTTCTCGAGCCTCGCACCAGCATCGAAATCACCGGCTTCGGCGAAGTTCTCCCCCGCTGGGATAATTTCGTGGAGCTTGATCCCAATTTGAAAGATGTTTACGGAATTCCCGTTCTCAAAATCCATATGTCCGACGGCGAAAACGAGCGCGCCATGATCCAGGACATGGGCGCCTCCGCCGGAGAAATGCTGGAAGCCGCTGGCGCAAAAAATATTCGCACCTACGCTCATCCTTCCGCTCCGCGCTGGGCGCTCCACGAAGCCGGCATCGCCCGCATGGGCGCCGACCCGAAAAAATCCGTCCTCAATCAATTCCAGCAGACCCACGACATCAAGAATCTCTTTGTCATGGACGCTTCCGGCTTCACTTCGAATCCCTGCCAGAATCCTACTCTCACCATCATGGCTCTCTGCGTTCGCTCCTGCGATTACCTCATGTCCGAGCTGAAGCGCAGCGCCATCTGAACTTACCCGGTGCGCGCACTCCTCAGATCTGGACACACTTCCACTTTGCCCACTTTTGCGGCGAGCGAGTTCCTGCACTGACTCAGATTTTTAATTATTGATCGCCGCGATTGCGGCGCTACTTTGATTGACTCTCAACTAACTCGCACGTCCCGCAGCAGGATTATCCTGACTGTCTCTGATTGTCCTTCTCCGCTCCGTCCAGCCAGCGCTCCAGCACCGCTTGCGAATCCGGCGCAATGTGCAGGAAGCCCACGCCCGCACCCATATTCGGCTGCGAATAGACGATCTTGGACTTGGCCTCGAAGAACGACTCGCCCGCGGAGATCTTTACGAGAACCATTGTCCCTGTCGGGAAAGGATTCATCATATCCAGATAGCATCCGTGCAGGCTCAGTTCGCTCACCCGCGACGCGATGCGCACATCGGCGTTCTCTTCGATCAACTCCGCGCTTGCTATGAACGAGTACCTCGGCGAACGGCGTTTCTCTTGATATGCGATGGCTGCCTCCGGCTGGAAACCCTGCCACCATAATACGACGTTTTAGCCAGCAGGCCCCACAACGTCCCAAAAAGCCCTTAACCAACTTGAAACCCCTGGTACTTCCGCCTCAGTTTGCTAGCGCGATTTGGACTTTGGCGGCGGCGTGCGCAACATCCTGAGCTTCGGCAGGTTCGCCAGATTGTGCAGATAGCGCATTGCCTGCGCGTGCAGCATCGCGCCTTGCAGATCATTCACGGCGATAAGACGAGTCGTTGGTTTCGCTGGTGCGCTGCCGCTCAAGGCAATGGCCGGCAAATCGCTCCGCGGTGTCGAAATGTTGATCGGCGGCTGTTGTTCACATCGGCATACAAGAACCCCAGAAGGTTATCGAACGAGCGATTCTCCATCATCACCACAACCACATGCTTGATTCGATCCATTCCATCGCCCGCCATGGTGTTCCTCCAGGCACTCTCAATCCTTTGACACAATAATAGCCGACACTTTACTACCAAGTAGAATTCCACGCGAGTCGATCTGCTCACCAATGAAACAGTCATCCGCGCTGTGGATTTCACAGTCAAACCCGCGACACCAGCTGCCGTGAGCCGCGGACCCAGATCTTAGAAGCACGGCGCAGGATCGGTTGCTTGCAATCAGGCGCGGATCATCGTTAACACCATCTTGAATCTCGTAATCGCCTTCAGCGCG
>JBGQDD010000288.1:0-4888 GCA_041495665.1 Candidatus Acidiferrum sp. | reverse complement strand
GCCACGGTCGCAATTGCCCTTACGGCCGCGCGGCGCGAAAAGTTCCGATTCATCTTTTTTGGCCTGCGCGAGAGCAAGTTCAGCGGTCACGGTGATGTAAGCGTTCAGTTTGGGATTCAGTTGCTCGATGCGGGCGAGCATGAGCTTGGTGAGCTCGACGGGCGAGAGCTTCCGTTTGCGGAAGAGTTTTCCGACTTCCTCGATGGACGCGAATGCCAGATCGGTATCGTTCATCGGTGTCACATTAAATCATACATCAGGATGTCCCGGCTAATGCCCGGTGCTGCCCCAGCTTCCGGCTAGAAGATTCTTTCCTGATGACGGAGGTTTCCGAAAGCGCCGATGTTCGCGATGATGAACGCGACGCGGAACTGATTTTCCGCGCGCACCTGCCCGAGGTTGATGCGGCGATATTCGACAGCGAGGCCGCAGCAGCCGCCGTTGTAACTAACCTGAACGATCTGGTTCTGCAGCGTCTTGTTTTCGAAATCGTAGCCGACACCGGTGATGAGATTAAAGCCCTTGCGGGTTTCGCTTCCGTAGCCGACGAGCCCGCGGATCTGGTTCGAAAGCGGCTGTTGGAACGGTATGAATTGGGGAGGCAGAGGAACGGGCAGATCAGTCTGCGCGGGATTGTCGTCCAGGCGGAAATGGGCAACGGTGGCAAAAAATTCCCGATAAGGCTTCAGTTTCAGGAGTGTGCCGATGGTGACGAGTCTTTGGAGTTGGGGATCGTACTGAAGAATCTGCTCCAGATCGTAGAGGCCGCCGGGAGTGATCTTGAAATCGCTGACGATAGGAGACCAGTTGCGGGGACCGAATGCGAAAGCGAACGGTGAGATCGAGTCGAGCGCCTGGAAGACGTTGCGCTGGCCGTTGACGATGGCGCCGCCAAACGTCGGATCAAAATAGTGCTTCTGGACGATGCGCCAGGAAATGAGCTCCTGAGGCTGGCCGTCACCTTCCTTCCGGAAGAGCCGTTGTGTAAAGCCATATTCAACTTCGCTGGTGTTGGTAAGCGTGGTATCGGAATCGAAACGGATAAAGTCGGCGAAATGATTCACGCCGGTGACGTAGCGGTAGGTGAGCGCCGGTTCGATGGTGTGCTTGTACCGGCGCCGAGTCTTGTCCTTCTTCAAGGAAGTGCGGTCATAGAATCGCTCGAGCGCAGGCGGGCGGAGTTCGACGGTGAACTCGCCAGTGTTGCGTGAGATGGAAGCGGCGCTGACCTGGCCAGCGGAATTGAAGGAATCACCGTAGCGCGTGGTGCGAAAAGCGGCAGAAGTGGTCACGCCGAGCCATTGTCCGAAGTGCAGTGGAACGGTAACCCGCGGCGCGAATTCGTAGCGATCGACGAAATTGGAAGTTTCAATATTTTGATCGCGTCGGTAGACGACGCCGGCAAAAGCGTCGAAACCAAAATAGACGGGGGCGCCGCGCCAGGGGGCTTGCTCGACGGAACCGAGACGTGTTTCCGGCAAGTTGCGGAGAGTAACGCTGGTAGCGGGAACCGGTGTGACAATGCCGGTGGACGAGGTCGTCGTCGTAGGCAGCGTGAGAAAACTCTTGTCGCTGAGGCCCCCGAAATTCAGGCTGAAACCTCGGAAATTGTTCGAGAGGAAGACGGCGCTGCGCACTTCGGAGTTGGTAGCTTCGCCGAAAGAGTCGGCGAAGGCCAGACGGAAAGTAAGCGAGGAGAGATGGTTGTAGTCCGTTACGAAACGCCAGCCGCCGGGAAGCAGGGATTGGATTTCGAGACGCTGCTGCTCGCCACCCTGTGGACTGCGTGTGCCATCTGCGTTGAGGAGACCGCGATCCTCGACGCCAAAATAGGTGTATTCAATCGAAGTGTGTTCGAAGGGCTTGGCCCGGAATGATCCGCGTTCGAGAAGGCCGCGGCGGCTCATGAATTGGGCGCCAATGGTAGCGTCCATCCACGGAGTGGGAGCCAGAAAAACAGCATCACCGAGAATGAAGCCCTTGCGCGAGCTCTGTCCGACATCGGGAATGAGGACACCGGACGCGCGGACTCTGCGGCCCGCGGGAGCGGAGGCGTAAGGGAGCCAGATGAGAGGCACGCGGAAAAGACGGAAGTTGGCGTTGATGAGCGCCACAGTTTTATCGAGATGGATCCGCGCGTTAGGCGCGTAGAACTGCCACTTGGGGTGCTGGGGGTCGCAGATGGTGATCCACGCGTGGTGGATGAGGTAAACGTCTCCCGGGAAGCGTTCGACATCCCGTGCTTCGAAGTACAGCGGATTGTCAGAAATCAAGAGTGCCGGATTGGGCCGCCGCTCGATCTTGATGTTGCCGCGAACGTTGAGAAAGAGGCCGTGTCCGGTGCTGACGTTGTAATGAGCTTCGTCGGCTTCGAGATGCTCGTTGCGGTAGTCGAGCTGAACGTGGCCGGCAGCGGTGGCTTCGTAGGTCTTGCTGTTGTATTCGACGTGGTCGGCGCGAAGACGAGTGTCCGCGTAGTGAATGTCCACGTCGCCGTCAGCCGCGGTGACGTCGCCTTTGCGGCTCTGCGTTTTTGCTTCTAGATTCGCGACTCCGCCTTTGGCGGAAGGAAAGCGAGCTTGCTGGGCGGAGGCCATGCGTGGCGTCGCGGCTGCAAGCACGAGGAGCAGCGCAGCCAGGCAAAGAAAAAGGCGGAGCGCGGAAACAGCCCGTGCATGGGGATAGCGATTCACTCGGAGCATGCGGTTAATGAAAACAGTTTGATAGCCTAGCATGCGGTCATGGGGATTTGAAGGCGAGGGCGGGCGATGAGTTGCATGCGGATACATAGCGGCGAAGAGCAGAATTACCGAGGCGTGAAACGAAGCAGCCGCGCGGTGCGTCTGTCTCTTCAATGGGTTGGTTTGCCCTTCCAAAACACTTGATGCGTTACGCGGCCCAGCCGGAGTAACATGCCGGGCCTTACACACAGGGGGATGGAAATGAAGCATACGTGGAATGCTCTGCGGACGATTCTGGCTTGCGCGGCGTCACTTGGCGCGTTGGCGATGAGTGCGCAGGCGGCGCCCGGCGATCAGCCGAATCCCACCGATAAATTCAAAAATCTGGAATTCCGGGAGATTGGCCCCGCGACGATGGGCGGGCGCATCGATGATTTCGCAGTGGTGGATAGTAATCCGAGCATCGTGTACGTGGGCATGGCTTCGGGGGGCGTGTGGAAAACAACGAACAATGGCACGACCTGGGAGCCGATATTCGATAAAGAGAGCGTATCAACGATTGGCGATATCGCGATTGCACCGTCGGACCCGTCCGTCGTGTGGGTCGGAACGGGCGAGCCGAACAACCGGCAAAGCTCCTCCTGGGGCGATGGCGCCTACAAGTCGCTCGACGGCGGGAAGACCTGGAAGAAGATAGGGCTGGAGTTGACGCGACACATCGGGCGAATTGTGATTCATCCGAAAAATCCGGATGTGGTGTATGTGGCGGCGCTGGGACATTTGTGGGGCGCGAACCCGGAGCGCGGCGTTTACAAAACGACTGACGGCGGGAAGACCTGGTCGCAAGTGCTGAAGATCAACGATGACACCGGGGTGAGCGACCTCGCGATGGACCCGCAGAGTCCGGATACTTTGTATGCCGCGGCGTACGAGCGGCGGCGGACGCCTTTTGGATTTAATGGCGGCGGACCGGACAGCGCGATTTACAAGACGACGGATGGGGGCGCAACGTGGAAAAAATTGACCAAAGGGCTGCCGTACGAAAACGGCGGCGAGACCGGCCGCATCGGACTGGATATTTACCGCAAAGATCCGAACATCGTCTACGCCATCGTGCAGCACGAGAAAGGCGGGACTTATCGCAGCGAAGACAAAGGCGAAACTTGGAAGAAGATGGGGGATACAAATCCGCGGCCGTCGTACTACAGCCAGATTCGCATCGACCCCAACAACGATCTCCGGATCTGGGAGCTTGGCGCGCCGATGTTCTATTCCGAGGATGGAGGAAAGACTTTTTCCACGCAGAGGGTGCGAGGAATTCACGGGGATTACCACGCGATGTGGATCGACCCCGCGGACTCGAATCACATGCTTGCGGGGTCGGACGGCGGGATTCACTCGAGCTACGACGCCGGAAAGACCTGGGACTTCGTCAACACCATCGCGATCGGACAATTCTACGAAGTGGCGCTCGACAACGAAAAGCCGTATCACATCTGCGGCGGCTTGCAGGACAACGGGAGTTGGTGCGGGCCGAGCCAGACGCTGACGCGCGACGGCATCGTTAACGAAGACTGGCAAGTGATTCACGGCGGCGACGGCTTCTATGCGGCAATCGACAATGTGGAGCCATGGATCGTCTATACCGAGTCGCAGGACGGATATATCGATCGCCGCGACCTGCGCACCGGGCAGCAGCGCTCCATCAAGCCGGAGGCGAAAGTGGGCGAGCCACACTACCGCTTCCAGTGGAATTCGCCGGTGGCGGTTTCCGCGCACCTGCACACGACGGTTTATTACGGCGGGAACTATCTCTTTAAGTCCACGGACCGCGGGGACAATTGGACGAGGCTTGGCGGAGAACTGACGACCGGGGTGGACCGCAACAAGTTGCAAATTTTCGGTAAAACTCCCGACAAGAACACCCTGTCGCGGCACGACGGCGTGCAGGAATATCCAACGATCACCACGCTGAGCGAATCGCCGCTAACTCCAAGTGTTCTCTGGGTAGGCACCGATGACGGCAACGTGCAGGTGACGCGCGATGGTGGAAAAACGTGGAAGAATGTGGCGTCGAAGGCGCCCGGAGTGCCGAAGGGGACTTACGTGAGCCGCGTGGTGGCGTCGAAAACTGGCGAAGGCGCGGCGCTGCTGACGTTCGACGGGCATCGCGGGGACGATAACAGCGTCTATGTTTTTGCCACCAG
>JBGQDD010000287.1:0-4905 GCA_041495665.1 Candidatus Acidiferrum sp. | reverse complement strand
TATGCGCGGCAACTTCTTCCTTCGTCTGGCTCCGCGCTTCGCGCTACGCCAGACGAAGGAACCCTCTCACAGAGTGCGAATGTCGTATGATCCAACCTGCGGATCCGGGGGGCAGGTCAGAATCCGGTGGTTTGATCGTGGGCCCCCTTGGATTGGCGCCTTCGGGGTCTGTGAGCTACGACCTTACAGAAGTTGAGCGTCGTGCCATCGCCACCCAGCTATCTCTTATGTATTTGGGAATGACCGACAATGACCTCATAGAAATTGAGCTGCCGCAATCCGTAGACAAATGGAGGAAATGGTCCCTCGAATTATCTCCGGCGACCCAGAAACTCTACAAAGATCTCTGGGTCGCCTATCCACAGGAGCTCGCTCCCTGCAGCGCACTTCAGCACTAAGCACTCGCTCTGAACTATGCCTCGCTAAGGGAGGGAAGGTTTTGTTTAGCAAAGGGTACGGCATGACGAATCGCGAAGTGTTTGTGCGCAACACCCAGCGCACCCGATCTCACATTGCTTCGCTCTAAAAGTTCTTCCCTCTAAGTATTCAATCTGATCATGCGCCGACAGTTTGACGCACTATTCCAACGCACTGTAAACTTATTTGTTCCCAGGGGCACACTGCATCATGCATGTTTTATCGCGGGCAAGTGGTACTCCGCACTTCAAGGAGATTCTTCGCCAAAGAACACAGGGGCTGCGGGGAATGATACTCGCTGTCCTTGCCGCTCTTTTCGTCTTTCCATTTTCTCTGCCCGCCGCGCCCCCCGGCAACGGTACGCCTAACGTCGTCCTCATCACAATCGATACAGTTCGGCCCGATCACCTTGGTTGTTATGGCTACAAGCTCATCGAAACGCCACACCTGGATGCCCTGGCCGCAGCCGGGGTTCGCTTTACGAACGCATATACTCCTGTTCCCATCACGCTCCCAGCGCACAGCGTGATGCTCACGGGCACGTACCCGATGCGGACGGGGATGCACGACTTCAGCGGCAACCGTCTAAACGCCTCCCAGCCGACTCTGGCGACGCTGCTGCACGCCAAGGGCTATACCACAGGAGCGGTGCTGGGCTCGGCCGTACTCGATTCACGCTTCGGCCTAGATCGAGGGTTTGATTTCTACTACGACCACTTCGATTTTAGCCGGTTGGATGAGAAAAACATCGACGCCATGATGCGACCCGGCAATGAAGTGATAGACCGTGCCCTCGGCTGGCTCGAAGGCAACCGGCGGAAACCGTTCCTCCTGTGGGTCCACCTCTACGACGCGCACCACCCTTACAACCCGCCGTCACCCTATCTGCAGAAATATCGCACCCGTCCCTATGATGGTGGAATCGCCTTCGTGGATGCGCAGGTGGGACGCGTTTCCGCCTATCTGAAAGCAAAAGGAATCTTTGACCGGACGCTGATCGTGGTTGCGGGCGACCACGGCGAGGGACTCGGCGAGCATGGCGAGAAAACCCACGGTTTCTTTATCTACGAAACCACCCTCCACGTGCCCTTGATCTTCAAGCTACCCACGGGCACGGGACAACAAAAATCCGTCGTCGACGATTCCGCCAACCTGGCCGATCTCCTCCCTACGATTCTCGAAATCGTAGACGCGGGCAGGCCCAAAGAAGTGCAGGGCCGCAGCCTGGTCCCGTCAATGGCGGGAAAGCCGAACGGCACACCCGCAGAGAACTATGCAGAGACCTATTTGCCGCGTATCCATTTCAACTGGAGCGAACTGCGCGGTGTTCGCTACCGGCAATACCATTTTATCGACGCGCCACATGCTGAATTGTATGACCTTTCCGCGGACCCGCACGAACTGAAGAATCTCTACTCGGCGCGGCGTGCCGTCGCCAACGAACTGCGAAAACGCCTCGGGCAACTCATTACTCAATTCACCCCGGCCTCCGGAGAAAAAACGGCGGAAACTACTGGCCTGGACCCGGCATTAATGGAACGTTTGAAATCGCTCGGATACGTTGCCGTCGCTGGCGGTGGTGACGACGTACTGAGCGACCGCCGTCTGGCTGATCCGAAAGACCGCGTCCAGGTGTACGAACTCGTCTCGGATGCGCTCGCCGATAGCCAGCGAGGCCACTACGCGGAATCGATCCAGAAGCTGCAGCAGGCGGAGAAAACCGAAAAGGATTCTCTCCCCATTCATTATCTGCTCGCGCTGAACTATTACCGCCAAAATAATTTTTCCATCGCCATCGAAGAACTCCGGATCGTTCTCAAATTAAGCCCCGAATACACGCTCGCCAAGTACTATCTGGGCCTTTCCTACGTACAAACCGGAGACTGGGATCAGGCGATCGCTTCTTTCCGCCGAACGCTCGAACTTGATGCCACAAATTTCTCGGCCGCGTATAACCTCGGCGCCGCCTACCTGAAACAAGGAAAAGTCGAGGATGCCGAGGGAGCCTTCCGTCAGTCCGTGAAGATCAATCCTGGCTACGCCCAGGCCCATGAGGCCCTGGGAGAGCTGTTGTTGTACAAGGGAAAACTCGACGAGGCCATCGCGGCGCTCCGCACCGCCCTGGAAATCGCGCCCGGCAACACGAGGGCTCGCGAGGTACTGGTGAAGGCGCTGAAGGCCAACGGACAGAACCGCGAAGCGGAAGAAGAACTACGAAAGGGAGACGGCGGCAGTTCGCCGCCTTAGATGCGGCCTCCTGTGAAGATTTGCCGGCCGGAAAAGCACTCGGGGCACTTTGTCCTTTCGTCGCTTGGCTGCGCGTTACTCCTGCTTGGGCTTGCGCTGTTCCTCGGCTCCTGCCGTCAAAACAAACCGCCGCGTCCGAACATCCTGATTATTACCGTGGACACTCTGCGCGCCGACCGCGTGGGTTGCTACGGCTACGCCGGCGGCCTCACTCCCAACGTGGACGCGCTGGCGAAAGACGGCGTGGTCTTCGAGCGCGGTGTCGCTCAGGTTCCCCTCACCTGGCCATCGCACGCAGCAATCTTCACCGGCACTTACCCCTTCCACAATGGTGTCCAGGACTTCACGGGGCAGCCTCTAAGCGATGGCTTTCGCACTTTGGCTGAAAGCCTCAAAGACCACGGGTACGCTACCGGCGCGGTCGTGAGCTCATTTGTACTCGACAGAAGTTGGGGGCTCGCCCGCGGATTTGAAAGCTATGATGACGCATTTGCAGGGCAGGAGTTCCTGCAAAAGAACCTCGGCCTCGTCGAGCGCCGCGCGGAAGAGAGCGTGAACCACGCCGTTGGCTGGCTGGAAGCTCATCCAAATCAGCCGTTTTTCCTCTGGCTCCATCTCTACGACCCGCATAGTCCTTATAACCCGCCCGAACCGTTCCGCTCGCAATACGCGAAGCAGCCCTATGAGGGCGAAATCGCCTACGCGGACAGTCAACTGGGACGGCTCTTTGCCTGGCTCAAGCAGGCCCCCAACAACCTCTACGACAATACCCTGATCGTTTTCCTCAGCGATCACGGCGAATCCCTCGGAGAGCACGGCGAGAGAGAGCACGGTTTCTTCATCTACGATTCGACCGTGCGCGTCCCTCTCATCTTGAAACCTCCAAGGGGCGCGGGACTTGCCGCGCAGCGCGTTGCCGACGCTGTTGAAACGATCCAAGTGGGCCCAACGGTGCTCGAGCTGGCGGGAGTGCAAGACCTCATTCAGAAACAATTTCAGGCAGCGAGCCTCGTGCCGCTGCTGAACGGCAAGCCCCGTGGTCCACTGCGCCCCGCCTACAGCGAGACCTTTTATCCGGCGAACTCATTCGGCTGGAGTCCGCTCCGCAGCGTGCAAACCGCACGCTATCACTACATCGAAGCTCCTGATCAGGAGCTCTACGAACACCAGGCCGATCCCTCGGAAAACAATAACCTCGCTGCCAAGAACGCGAACGTTGCCACGAGTCTGCGCGCTCAGCTCAATCAGCTCTTGGCCAACTACCCGGCGTCGGCAACAGCCTCCGGAGGAACCACCTCCGGCACAAGCGCGAGCCCGGAGGTCTTGGAAAAGCTAAGGTCCCTCGGCTACCTCGCCTACCGCGCCCCAGCAGCGCCAAACGCTAAGCTGGCCGACCCCAAGGTCAAACTGCCCGTCTTCCAGGACGTGCTGCGCGCCACCGACCTGATCCAGGCTGGCAATTTCGCCGCCGCGCGCTCCCTGCTTTCCAGCGTGCAGCGAAAGGAGCCGCGGCTCTATCTGATCCCCTTCCTCCTTGGGGAGGCGGCCTCGCACGACGCGCAATGGAAGGAAGCCGAAAAACAATTCGGCCGCGCCGCCGCTCTCAATCCCGGCTTTGACCAGGCCCGCATGGGACTCGCTCGCGCTCTTGGCCTGCAAGGCAAAACCGCGCAGGCCCGGGATATGATCGGCACACTGCTCACAACCAATCCACAGAATTTCCGCGCCTGGTTCCTGCTCGCTCAAATCGAATCCAAAAGCGACCCGCGCTCCAGCCGTCAGGCGCTCGACAAGGTGATCGCCATTCAGCCCAATTTCGCTCCCGCCTACCGCGACCGCGGCCTGCTCTCGGTGCGCGAGCAAACCTACGTGAGCGGCGCCGAAGATCTCTCTCGCGCCGCGGACATGGGCTTGCGCGACGTAACTACTTACAATTCTTTGGGCATCTGCTACAGCCGCATGAACCGCCTCGACGACGCCGTCGAAAGTTATCGCCGCGCCATCGCTGGCGATTCCAGCTACGCTCAGGCACATCTCAACCTCGGCTTCGCCTACGAGCGCATGAATCAACCCGATCTGTCGAGGAAGGAATACGCGGAGGCCTGCCGCCTCGACCGTCACATCTGCCCACTCGTCTCCGGACGCTAGTGTCTTGAGTTATAAATACATGTAATAAATATGACTTTCCCTGCGTCTAAGGTACAAGGGAGGTACCCATGGCGCGGGGAAGACCGATTCCGC
>JBGQDD010000286.1:0-4907 GCA_041495665.1 Candidatus Acidiferrum sp. | reverse complement strand
TTATCGAAGGCCGCGCGAATAGCCTTGGGCGTAATTTCATTAAAGGTAACCCGAAAAATCTTTTTGGGATCGATGGCAACAACTTCTTTTTTGGAAGCGCCCTCGTGTTCTTTAACAGGCTCTTCGGGTTTTGCGTCTTTCTTCTTGACTCTCGAAACGCTGGGTTCTTGCTCGATGAACTTGGAAGGCTTAGAGAGAACCAAGGCAAGGTGCGCAGAAATTGCTTCCCCCTCGCGATCGGGGTCGCCCGCCAGATAGATGGCATCAGCAGAGAGCGCAGCCTTGCGCAGATCATTAATAACTTTGCCTTTGCCCGCGATGATCTGAAGCGTGGGCTCAAAAATCTTCTCGTCATCGAGTGTAATCAGTTTCCCGGCTGGCTTTTCCTTATTCTTTGGTTTCTTGCTTCCTTTCTTGGCTTTGCTCTTTTTCTTCTTTTTGCCACCCTCTTCTTCGCCAGGCAGACGAATGCCGATCGTTTTTTTGGGCAGGTCCATCACGTGGCCGATGGACGCTTTAACGATGAAGTTCCGCCCCAGATATTTGTTAATCGTTTTCGCCTTTGCGGGCGATTCGACAATAACGAGCGAACGAGCCATGTTGCCTTTGTAACTCCGTAATGTATTGCAGGATGAGCTGACCGCGCGGCGTGTGTCCTTCTCGCTACCTTAAACGCCCCGCGCGGATCCCAACGAGGTCTCCCATTTGATGCGGCGATGGCTCCAGTGGATGCGTTTTCCGATCGCATGCCGGCCCCGGGCCAGCCATGCAAACCCCTATCTGCCTCTACAGCAAGACTTTGCTGAACTGCTTGCCAGGCAACTGCCGGATGATGCCTTTCATCTCCAGATCAAAAAGCGTAGCCAGAACTTCGGAAGAGTTCAAGCCGGAGCGTTCCACGATGTCATCAATGGGCACCGGTTCCTCAGTGCTGAGCAGTTCGTAGAGTTTCTTCTCCGAGCCATTCAGTGCGGCAGCCGCCAATAGATTCCGCTGCTCGGCTTCCGGTTGCTCGGCCTGCATAAGGGCGGCCCGGATGGGCGTTGGCAGCTCTTCGATCACGTCCGCGGCGCAAGTGACGAGCTTGGCGCCCTGCTTGATGAGTTGGTTCGGCGCGAAGCTTACGGGCTGCGTAACGTTCCCTGGCACGCCGAAGACTTCTCTGCCAAACTCCATCGCCAGGCGCGCGGTGATCAGCGACCCGCTGTATTGCGCGCCTTCCACCACCACGACGCCGAGCGGCATGCCGGCGACGATGCGGTTGCGCACGGGAAAATTCTCCGGCGCGGGGTGCGTGCGCAGCGGAAATTCACTGATGATCGCGCCGCGCTCCAGCACTTTTTCGTACAGCTTCTTGTTTTCTTTTGGATAGCAGACGTCGATGCCCGTGCCGAGAACTCCGATAGCGCGGCCGTTGGCCTCCATGGCTCCCTGATGCCCGATGGCATCAATCCCGCGGGCCAGTCCGCTGACGATGACGAGGCCACGCGCGGCAAGTTCCCGGCCCAGGCGCTGCGCCATTTGCGTGCCGTAAAGGGTTGGCCGGCGCGTGCCAACGATGCTGATGCTGGTGAGATTCAATACTTGCGGATCACCGCGAACGTAGAGCAGGACTGGCGGGTCGTAGATTTGTAAGAGTGTCTGCGGATATTCGGGCTCGGTCCAGTTCAAGAGGGAGCAGCCTGCAATCTTCTGAACGCCTGCCAATTCCTTCTCGGCGCGTTTGAAAGCTTCCTTCTTCACGATGGCTTGCGCAACTTGAGCCGGAAGATGGCATGATTCGAGATCGGTGAGAGTGGCGCGGAACACTCCATCCGGCGAGTCAAACCGCCGCAGCACTCGGGCGGACAAACGGGAAGCCAGGCCGGGCGTGAGCCCCAGCGCAAGCCAGGAGAGGGAAGCATCCAGCTGCATCACGGGCGAGACTACGTGTAGGGTAACCGACTTGTCAAGTAGTTAGCGCAAAACGCTAGCTGGCGCGCAGAATCGATGCCATGAAAAGGCTATCTCAGCGGGAAGGCTGCGCTGCGTCTTCTTGAAGGATGGCCCCCAGCGTCTTGACGAGCAAATCCGCATCGGCTTCCGAGAACACCAGCGGCGGGCGCAGCTTGATGACGTTGTGATGCGGTCCGTCGGTGCCGGCGAGAACGCCGCAATCGCGAAGGCGATTGACCACATACGACGCTTGCAACGGAGCAGGCTCGCGCGTTTCCCGGTCGAGCACCAGATCGATCCCCAGGAACAGTCCCGAGCCGCGCACGTCGCCGAGCAATGCGTGGCGCGTCTGCAGAGACTTCAAGCACTCGATGAGATCCGCGCCGACGCGCAAGGCGTGTTGTTGTAAATTCTCTTCTTCAAGAACATCCAGAACCGCTAGACCCGCTGCGCAGGCAACAGGATTGCCGCCAAACGTGCTGAAAAACTCCATCCCGTTGTTAAATGAGCTAGCGATCTCCGGCGTGGTGATAACCGCCGCGAGCGGAAACGCATTGCCGATCGGTTTGCCGAGAACGACGATGTCGGGAACAACGCCTTGCGTTTCGAATCCCAAAAAATGCGTTCCCAGACGCCCGAATCCGACCTGCACTTCGTCGGCGATGCAGACCGCGCCTGCTCCGCGCACGTGACGGTAAACCTCCGCCAGATAATCCTGCGGAAAAACAATTTGCCCGCCGACGCTGGGCAATGTTTCCGCAATGTACGCGGCGACTCCACGGCCATTGGCTTGCGTGCGCTCCAGGATCTCGGCAACGTGACGCGCGTATTTCGCCCCGGCCAATTTGTCTCCGCGGCGATACGCGCCGCGGTAATCATCCGCCAGCGGAGCCACGTGTACCCAGGGCTTCTTGCCGCGGCCTCCCGGACCGTCAAATTTGTAGGGGCTGATGTCGATGAGCGTGTTGGTGTGACCGTGGTAGGCGTGCTCCAGAACGATAATGTCTTCCCGGCCCGTATGCGCGCGCGCGAGGCGTAAAGCCAGCTCATTGGCCTCGCTGCCCGAGTTCACAAAAAAACAAACGCGCAGCGGAGCGGGCAAAAGCCGCGTCAGCCGCTCGGCGTAACGGTTCACGTTGTCGTGCAGATAACGCGTGTTGGTGTTGAGCAGCGCGAGCTGCGCCTGCGCCGCCTGGACCACGCGAGGGTGGCTGTGCCCCACGAGCGGCACGTTATTGTAAACGTCGAGATACGCTCGCCCCGTGTCGTCATACAAATACTGCATCCACCCGCGAACGATTTTCAGCGGGCGCTGATAAGAGATGCTGAGGTTTTTCCCCAACAAGGCGCGGCGCGCGGCAAGTGTCTCGCTGAGAGCAGGCTCTTTGGCCGGAAAGCGATCGGCTGGAATTCCGAGCAGGAGATTTGGGTCCGGCGAGAGGCTCGTCCAAACTGCACTCTGCGAAGCAAAAGCGACTCCTGGAAAATCAGCGCCCAGCTCGAGCAGATCGAGAATGACCTGAAAATGGAGATGCGGCGTCCAGCGGCCGTTTTCTTGTGCTGAACCAACGCGCGCGAATTGCTGGCCGCGTGCAACGCGCTGGCCCAATTTGAGGCTGCCAAGCACTTCTTTGGAGAGATGCCCATAGAGCGTGAAGAATTCCTCGCCGCCGTTGGTTTCATGCCGCAGAATCACCAGCGGCCCGTAATCCAGCGGAGCGAAATTATTCGCGACAATCTGGACCGCGCCATCCAGCGGCGCGTGGAGCGGAGCGCCTGGCTCCACAAAGAGGTCCATGCCAAGGTGGACTGTGCGCCGTTCGTCCGTGGGATTGCCGCTCGCTCCAAAAAGTGGAGAAGTGTAAAGCAGTCGTGGCTCATCGTAACGGCCGATGCCGAAGGACGCGCCAGCGCAGTTCATGGCGTGAAATACTTTTTCGGTGAGTGCGGGAGTTTCCGATGCGCGCGGGTCGGCGCCAAGAAACGTGCTGCCAACACTCAAATCAAGAACGACGCTCGGAGCTGTCCGCAAATCAATTTCCAAAATAGAAGCCGCGGAATCTGCGCTCGCTTCTAGCCACTTCTTGATCTTTTCACTTTTCGGAACGGGCGGAAGCCCGCAAGCCGCGCGAAACGTGTAGTGCGCAAAACGCTGGTGGATTTCTGCGAGTCGCTCCAAAGCTTCCCACGCGGGCTCTTCGCTGACCGTGACGTACGGGTCGTCCGGCTTAAGGGTCTTGCGGTGCGCGGAATTAGTGACGCTGACGGCGAGCCGCGCGCCGATTAAAGCATAAAGAACGGACAACTCCAGCTCATTGAGTGGAAATGCGCCGTGGTATCCCGCAACGATGGCAGTCGCCGCCTGCAGTGGGTCTCCCTTCCCAAGAATGGCGTAAGCGGCGGCAATCGCCGGCTCAGACACAGTGATCCCGTGGTGCATGTCGCCAAAATCAATCACGCCTGCGATCTTTCGCGGCTGAGGCCAGGGATCGCTGACCAGCACGTTGTAGTCGTTGGCATCGCCGTAAATCACGCTGCGGCGCAGGCGCGGCAAGAGGGGAACGACGTCCGCTTCATAGAGCGCGAGAAAGTTCTCCACCAGCGCGCGCCGCTTCGAATCGGCGACATGCTTGATGTAGTCCTTGATCCAACCCGCACGTGAAGAATCCCATTTCAGTTCGCGATGCGCGGCGTCATGCGTGAACGATTGCAGCGCCGCGTCCATCTCGCCGAGAAACCGGCCGAGATCGCCAAGAAGCTCCGGCGTGTGCGGGCGGACTTCGGTAAGGACTTTTCCATTCACAAAGGTGAGCAGCCACACGAGGCGCGTCGAGCCGTCCGCCGCGGCAATCGAAGTAAACTGTTCACCGCTGCGATTCGGTGTGACGCGAGGCAAAGACAATTGCGGCGCGCGTTGCGCGAGATGCGCCAGGGCCCGGCATTGCAGATCGATGAAGGAACGCTCTCGCGCC